>CANRSD010000047.1 GCA_947642355.1 uncultured Clostridia bacterium | reverse complement strand
CAGCACCTGTAATCATGTTTTTAACATAGTCAGCGTGACCTGGACAGTCAACGTGTGCATAGTGTCTGTTTTCTGTTTCATATTCTACGTGAGCTGTGTTGATTGTGATTCCTCTTGCTTTTTCTTCTGGAGCTCCGTCAATTTGATCGTAAGCTGTATACTCTGCTTTACCTAATAAACCTAAATATTTAGTAATAGCTGCTGTTGTTGTTGTTTTACCATGGTCAACATGTCCGATTGTTCCAATGTTAACGTGTGGTTTTGTTCTTTCAAATTTTGCTTTTGCCATTTGAAATTCCTCCTTATTTTTTTCTTTTATTTTAACTTAAAGTTAATGACTTTATTTATTTCAACTGCATTTTACACTAAATGTATAAAAATTGCAAGTCTTTTTAATAATATTTTATTACAGCTTGAAACTAGTAATTTTATCATTTACATTAACAAATTATAAAATTTCAGTTTCTTAAATATTAACAAACTCACTTTATTGTTAATTTAGATGTGTTTGTTTGTTTATTCATCTTTCTTAGCTCTTGATGAAACGATAGTTTCATGAACTGATTTTGGAACTTCTTCATAATGAGATGGTTCCATAGAATATGTTCCTCTACCTTGTGTTTTAGAACGTAAGTCTGTTGCATATCCAAACATTTCTGAAAGTGGTATAAATGCATGAATTTCTTGCATTCCATCGCTTCCATCCATTCCTTCCATTCTTCCACGTCTTGAGTTTACATCTCCAATAACATCTCCCATATATTCTTCTGGCACTACTATTTCAACTTTCATAATAGGCTCTAATATAACTGCTTTAGCTTGTTTACAACCTTCTTTGAATGCCATAGAACCAGCAATTTTAAATGCCATTTCAGAAGAGTCAACATCATGATAAGAACCATCAACTAATGTAGCTTTAAAATCTATAACTGGATATCCAGCCAAAATTCCACTATCAGCTGCTTCTCTAATTCCTTCTTCAACTGGTTTAATGTATTCTTTTGGAACAACACCACCAACAATTTTGCTTTCAAATTCAATACCTTTTCCTGGTTCTAATGGTTCCATTTCTAGCCAAACATGACCATATTGTCCTCTACCACCAGATTGACGAATGAATTTACCTTCAACTTTAACTTTATTTCTAATTGTTTCTTTATAAGCAACTTGTGGTTTACCTACATTACATTCAACTTTAAATTCTCTTTTTAATCTATCAACAATTATATCTAAGTGTAATTCACCCATACCTGCAATAATAGTTTGACCTGTTTCATGATTTGTATATGTTTTAAATGTAGGATCCTCTTCTGCAAGTTTTGCTAAAGCTATTCCCATTTTTTCTTGAGCAGCTTTATCTTTTGGCTCTATAGCTATATCAATAACTGGCTCTGGGAATTCCATAGACTCTAATATAACAGGATTATTCATATCACATAATGTATCCCCTGTTGTTACTTCTTTCAATCCTACTGCTGCTGCAATATCTCCAGCATATACTTTATCTATGTCTTCTCTATGATTTGAATGCATTTGTAGAATTCTACCAATTCTTTCTTTTTTGTCTTTATTTGAGTTTAATACTGTTGAACCAGACTCTAATGTTCCAGAATAAACTCTAAAGAAACATAATTTTCCAACAAATGGATCAGTTGCAATTTTAAATGCTAAAGCTGCAAATGGTTGATCATCAGATGTCTTTCTTTCTACTTCATTTCCATCTAAATCAACACCTTTTATATCAGCTATATCAACTGGTGATGGCATATAATCTACTATAGCATCTAATAATTCTTGAACACCTCTGTTTTTATATGAAGATCCACAAACTACTGGAACTATTTTATTACTAATTGTTCCTGCACGTAAACCTTTTTTGATTTCTTCTATAGAAATTGTTTCACCTTCTAAATATTTCATCATTAAATCTTCATCTTGTTCAGCAACAGCTTCTATCATTTTATCATGATATTCTTCTGCTTGTGCTTTCATATCTTCTGGTATATCAGCTTCTTCAACTTCTTTTCCTAAATCATCTTTATGAATAAAAGCCCTCATTTTTATTAAATCAACTATTCCTTGAAAATTATCTTCTGCTCCAATTGGTAATTGGATTGGTACTGCATTTGCATGTAATCTATTTTTTAATTGATCAACACAAAGCATAAAATTTGCACCTGTAATATCCATTTTATTTACATATACCATTCTTGGTACACTATATTTATCTGCTTGTCTCCAAACAGTTTCAGTTTGTGGTTGAACACCACCTTTAGCTGCTAAAACTGTTACAGCACCATCTAGTACTTTTAAAGATCTTTGAACTTCAACAGTAAAATCCACGTGTCCTGGTGTATCAATAATATTAATTCTATTATCATTCCAGAAACAAGTAGTACAAGCAGAAGTAATTGTTATACCTCTTTCTTGTTCTTGTTCCATCCAGTCCATTGTAGCAGCACCATCATGAACTTCACCAATTTTATGAGTTTTACCTGTGTAGAATAAAATTCTTTCTGTTGTTGTTGTTTTTCCTGCATCTATATGGGCCATTATTCCTATATTTCTTGTTTTTTCTAATGGGTAAGCTCTTTTATCAGCCATCTCCTAATCCTCCTAATAATTTTTTTAAAATTATTATCCGGATTATAAATTATAAATTTTTTTTAAATTTATAAATTATTATTATAATCCATTTAATAAAGGTTGAGCGAAAATTTTATTTTATAAAATTTTCTCACAATTCTAAAATTTATAATGAGCAAAAGCTTTATTTGCTTCAGCCATTTTGTGTGTATCTTCTTTCTTCTTAAATGCTCCACCATTTCCACTTACTGCATCAAGAATTTCACCAGCTAATTTTTCAGCCATTGTTTTTTCATGTCTTTTTCTACTATATGATACAAGCCATCTTAATCCTAAAGTTTGTCTTCTTTCAGGTCTAATTTCTAATGGAACTTGATATGTTGCTCCACCAACACGTCTAGCTTTAACTTCTAAAACTGGCATTATATTTTCTAAAGCTGCTTCAAATACTTCTAATGGGTCTTTTTGTTCTTTTTCTTTTATTATATCAAAAGCACCATATACTATGCTTTGAGCAACTGTTTTTTTACCATCTAACATTATATTGTTAATTAATTTTGTAACAACTTTGCTATTATATAATGGATCTGGTAAAACTTCTCTTTTTGCTATAAAACCTCTTCTTGGCACTATTCTTCACTCCTTTTCTTTATATTAAATTTAAGTAATAAGTATTAAAAAATACTTAAAAGTTACTCTGGAAAGATAATTACTTTCCCGTAATAGTGCCATTAAAATCTATATTAACTTCAATAAATATTGAATGATATCTTCTAATTACACTATTAAAATTATTTATATCCCAAATATCTTCAAATTTAAATTATAAACAAGTATTGCTAGGCAGCCAAGTCAAAAATTTATGAGGCGTACTAAGGTACGTTGATTAAATTTCTAGGCGAAGGCTAACAACGCAAGACATAGTTTAGAATTTAAAATTTTTTATTTTTTAGGACGTTTAGCTCCATACTTAGATCTAGCTTGCATTCTATCTTTAACACCTGCTGTATCTAAAGTACCCCTAATAATATGGTATCTAACACCTGGTAAATCTTTTACCCTTCCACCTCTTATTAGAACAACACTATGCTCTTGTAAACTGTGACCTTCTCCTGGAATATATGATGTTACTTCATATCCATTTGAAAGTTTAACCCTAGCAACTTTTCTTAAAGCTGAGTTTGGTTTTTTAGGTGTTACTGTTTTAACAACTGTACATACACCTCTTTTTTGTGGTGCTCTATTATTAGTTTGAACTTTCTTTTTTGAGTTATAACCTTTTTGTAATGCTGGAGCTGTAGACTTTGTAACTCCTGTTTTTCTGCCTTTTCTTACTAATTGATTGATTGTTGGCATTTCTTTTTTCACCTCCCTAAAATAAATATAGCGTTAATAGCAAATTATTCCAATTTACTATTTAACGCATATAATTTTATCATCTTTTTTATATAAAGTCAATCATTTTTTCTTAAGTTTCCGTAAGAATTTTTTGTTTTCATTTTGTTTATTTTCCAGATAATTTTTTTAATATATTTTTAATTTTTGAAAATAATTTTTGAAATATATTTTTCTCTTCTATAACAGCTATTTCTGTGTTTTCTTTTTCTATAACATCTTTTTTTAAATTTTCATTTTGAAATATATTATCTGGATTATATTTTAATTTTTTATCTTCTTCTATTTTTTCTAACTCTTGCTTGTCTTTTCGTAAAAATTCTTGTTTTTCTTCATCTGTTGCAACATAACTACGATAAATTAAAGCCAAAATATTTTTGGTTTCTTCCATAAAATCTTGTTCTTGCAAAGGTACATATGGATTAATTTTAGAAATATAATTAGGATCTTTATTTTTATTTATAAAATCCATAAGTGAATTAGGAATTTTAGATTTTATATCACTATCAGAAAAATGTAATATATCATCTATTTCAGATAAAGCTGTTCTATATATTTTTTCATTATCCAATTTCTAAAACCCCCTCATTATCTTTTGTTTTCATTCCTTCTTTAATATTTTCCATAAACGCATAAGCTTCTTTTACCATTCTTCCACTAACATTTTGGGAAACTTTACCGATGTCTTCTATTCCAAAAGTATTTTTTAAAAAATTATTTGCTCCTTTTATTTTAAATACTGGCGCATTCTTTACAGTTTCCCATCTTTCTTTATATACTTGTCTATCCTCTTCATTCTCCATTATTAGCTTTAAAAAATTATCTAATTTCTCTTCCTCTGATACATCTCGTTTGCAGAAATCTCCTAATTTTTTATAGTATTTCTCTGGTTCTTGCTCTATTCTCAATGCAGTATCTATTAAAGAAGCATACAAAAATACATTTTCTTTTATTACTCTTGGATTTACAGTTCCATTAGACATTCTAAATTCTATTGTATTTTTCTTTTTATCTCCTAAATTAGATAAATTTAGTCCACCATATCTATCAGCATTCAATTTATTTCTTACAAATATATATCTATATGCCATAGATTTAGGCTTTCCTAGTTTTAAATTTCCATTTAAAATTTGTTTTTTTATTTTATTACCTATTGGTGCTGCCATTCCATTTCGAGAAAGTAATATATCATTTAAAATTACATTTACTTTTTTATTAGCATTAATTGCATTATTTTTCACATTATTCAAAACATCCTTTGTTACTTGCACACCACTTTTACCTGAAATATCTTTAGGTATAGGAGATTTTAAAAGTGTCTTAACCACATCTATTAATGTAGTATGAGAACTTTCTATTGCACCAGGTCTTATTGGGTCATTCTTATCATTACAAATTTTATAAATTAACATTTCAGATTCTGCATATATTTTTAAAAAAATTCTCATAGCATTAGGATTTTTTAAAAGTTCAGTAGCATCAAAATGAACATGTCCTCCACAAGTATGATCTGTATAAGCTTCTCTTGATATGTCTGCTGGATTTCTTTTTATACTTTCACATACTTCATCTACTTCTTGCCAAACTGATTTTTCTTCATTCTCAAACAAAACTGGAGAGACACATTCTGTTCCATTATCAGTTAATGATGCATCTTTATCAGTTTTCCAATTTTTAGATTTTATTTCTTCAGTAACTTTAGAATAACTTACATTTTCTGCTTCCAATTCCAAACCAAACTTCATATAGCTTGGAAGCCCTAAATTTTCTGTCCCTTTAGATAGCTTCATAATACCTCCTTCATCTTTTGCATTTTAATTATACATATAAATTTATTTTTTTGCTATACATTTTTCCAAACTTCTTTTAGCTAATTTCTCATACCTCTCTTTTTTATCTCTAATCTTACTTTCTAATACTGGTAAAATTCCAAAATTAGCATTCATTGGTTGAAAGTTCTCCTTAGGAGTAGACACATATAAAGACAAACAACCTATCATAGTTTCTTTTGGAAATACTATTTTTTCTTTATTCTCAAATTTATTTACTGCATTTATTCCTGCCAAAAAACCAGAAGATATTGATTCTACATATCCTTCTACACCAGTTATCTGTCCTGCAAAATATATTCTATCCTCTTTTTTTAAATTATATGTTTCATCTAATAATTTTGTTGAATTTATGTATGTATTTCTATGCATCACACCATATTTAACAAAATTTGCATTTTCTAATCCTGGAATTTTTGAAAACACTCTTTTTTGTTCTCCAAATTTCAAATTTGTTTGAAATCCAACCATATTAAATAAAGTAGCTTCACTATTATCTTGCCTTAATTGTATTATTGCATATGGTTTAGTTCCATTATGTGGATTAGTAAATCCTACTGGTTTTAATGGTCCAAATCTTAAAGTATCTTCTCCCCTTTTTGCCATTATCTCAATTGGCATACATCCTTCAAAAATTTCTCTTTTTTCAAATTCATGTAATACTACGGTTTCTGCATTTACAAGTTCTTTATAAAATATTTCATATTCTTCTTTATTCATTGGAAAATTGATATAAGAATTATCTCCGCATTTTACCATATCTATCTCCAAAAAAAGCTATATCCATATTTATAGAAGACTTTTCTATAATAGGTGCTGCTGCATCATAAAAATATAACTCATTCTCTTCTAAGAAATTTAAAATTTCCTTTGAAAAACTTTCAGATGTAAGTGGACCTGTTGCAATTATTACTATTCCGTCTTCTGGTATCTTTATTACCTCTTCATAAATCACTTCAATATTCTTATTTTCTTCAATTAATTTAGTAACTTCCTTAGAAAAAATATCTCTATCAACAGCTAATGCCTGTCCTGCTGGAACTTTTACAGCATCTGCTATTTTTATAAGATATGATCCTAGTCTCCTCAGTTCTTCTTTTAAAAGTCCACAAGCATTTGTTATTAAATTAGATTTAAAAGAATTACTACAAACTATTTCTGCTAAATTTTTATTTGTATGAGCTTCTGAAAACTTAATAGGTTTCATCTCATATAATTTTACTTTTATTCCTTTATTTGCAATTTGAAGAGCAGCTTCACAACCTGCTAATCCTCCTCCAATTACAGTTATATAATCTTTCATTACTTTCTCCCTTTATTCATAAACCATTTTAAAATGTTTTTACATAAAAGTCAAGGAGGCTCCACTTTCTTTTGAAAGCGAAGCCTCCTCCTTAGAGGCAGTTATACTACATTCGTAATTACCGAATAGTAGAACTTACAGAGTTTTACACATCCTACATGTAACCCTGCAACCTTAAAAAGGTCTCCAGCCCATTCCTTAAATACTTTTGCCATTGCCGCATATGACGTACCATAGTACGAGCCACGACTTGCATCAGCAAGCTTTTTACAAGAAATGTCCTTACTTGAGAAATTCTTTCTCTGCTGCTCTGAACGGTCAACCCACATAAGTGCATCCATAAGTGCCTGATCATTAGTGTCAATGCCAAATGCCTTACAAAACGCAATGGTTCTTCTATATACATTCGTATCTATTTCCCCCCGAAAGTATATCATGTTTCTCTTATATTCCGCAGTTTTACCTGCTAAAAGTTGTGCCATTTCCAGATATGTTTTTCTACTGATACCGACAATCTTGGTATCATCGTAGGCATTTTCTAATACCTCCATAACATCCTCTGGAAGTTCTACTTCCTTTGGAACACCGTCCCGTACTACAATTACTGTTGTTTCATTCTCTTTTTTTCTCATCTTAATACCTCTTTCTTATATTTTTGGCCTCAGCCTTTTTGTACATTTTTTATTATATCACAAATTTACATAATATTCAATTTTAATAATTATCTCCAAATTTCTCCATTTATATGGCTAATTAATGCCATAATAAAAGCATTTCTTGTTAAGTCTATTCTTGAAATTACATCTTTAGTTAAAATACTTATTCCACCTTTACCAGTATTTAAACTATTTTCTTTAAATACTCTATCCATTACTTTTCCGTAGTTCTGTTTTTTTTATTTCATCCATATACTTTTCTGGAATAGGAAATCCTTGACTTGAACCTACACTTTGAAATCCATTTCTATCCTCAACAACAGCTGAATTAATATCTATCCAATCACCTAATAAATTTGTTATTCCTGCTTCTGAAGCTATGTAAAAATCTGCATCAATGTTATTAGATTTTGCATATTCTTTAAGGTTTTTTACTCTATTTTTAGCTCCTAAAAAAATTTCTTCATTTATTGGCTGATCTCCTACTTCTGAACTAACAGAAATACATTCCATTTGTACATCATCAAAATATTTTTCAAAAGCTTGTTTTGCTCCTTCTATCTTTCCTGGATTCTTTGTTCCAATTAATATCTTCATCATATACCTCCTACAATTTATTTATATCTATTCCAAGTCTTTTAAAATTTTCATTTATTTTTTCCATATCTCGATATATTCCATTTTTTAATTCATCTCTATAGCTTTCTTTTTCAATATTTAATTCCTCATCTTTTAATTCTGCTTCTATATCATATGGAACTTTTACAAATTGAAATAAAATTTCAGAATTATATTCTTTACTTCCATACTCTCCTTCTATAATTAAATAATTACTTTTAGTTATCTCTAAAACATTACTATCTTTTTTAGAATTTCTAATATCTTCAAAAGGATTACCAACACTACCAACATTAATAATAGTTTTATTATATAACTTACTCATATATTGATGATGAATATGACCATATATAATGACATCCGCAATTTTATCAGATAATGTATTTTCACTTGGATAAAACATTTTTAATTTATCTTCTATTTTATCCTCATTTATTACAACAGAATTATATGAAGTAGGAGTCGCATGAAATAGTCTTACCAAACTTCCACTCATATAAAACTCATATGAAAATGGTAAATCTAATAAATATTGTCTATCTTCTTGTGATATCAAAGAATGATTCCAAACAACTCTTTCTCTAAATTCTTCTGTAAGTTCATCTACATTCTCATATTGTTTTGAAAAAGCTCTATCACAATTTCCTTGTAATACAATTTCACAATTTTCTCTTACTAATTTTATACATTCTGATGGATGTACCCCTTTGGCTATCGTATCTCCTATACATATTATTTTATCTACATTTCTCTTTTCTATATCTCTTAGTGTACTTCTTAATGCTTCTAAATTTCCATGTATATCTGAAATAATTGCAATTTTCATACTTCATCTTTCTCCATTTCAATTTTTAAATAATATATCACATTTTTATATTAAACTCTATACCTTATATAAAAGTTTTAAACTATATAAGCAATTCTATTATTTGGAAAATATTTAGCAAGTTGTTCTTTAAAAAATACTTCTCCTTCTTGTCTTAACTCATTCTTATAACAATATTTTCCCATTCCTCTACCTGTCATAAGATTTTTATCATATAAATTAATAGCATTTTGAAAAGCTTCTTCATTAATTTTTGTATGCACATAACTATATGTCATAAATATAATTTCAAAAAACACGTCTTTTTTTATATTTTTACTTAATTTCTCTGATAATTTTTTTATTAATTCAGAATACAAATTTCTCCAATTGTCTACAAAAATAACTGGTGCAATTAATATCCCAACTTGATAACCTGCTTCTTTTAATTTATTAATTGCCTCTATTCTACCATTTAATCTAGATGTACCAAATTCAACTTTATTAATAATTTCATCTGGATTAACACTCATTCTAATAATTATTTTATTTTTATGATTTAATTTAAGTAAATCATCTACCATATCAAATTTAGTTGGAAATGTTAACTTTCCTTTTGAACAATTTTTAAAATTTTCAATAGTCCAAATTAAATTATTAGTAATAGTATTTTCTAGTACTAAATCACTATTACTTCCAATTTCAAATACTAATTCTTTTTCTGAAGTTTCTGATGTTTTTATTATTTTCTCTAACATCTTTTCTCTATTAACAAAAAGTCTCAAATATGCACATTTATTATAATTGCATACTAAATAGCAATACATACATGCAGCTGTACAACCAGAAGATGTATATGGTACTAAATAATCTGATATCTTATGATTTGGAACAAAATTATGAGTTTTTCTAACACCAATTATAAGATTTCTTTTCATATCTAAAAATTCTTTATTTTCTTTTTTTCTCATTTCTTCTATTGCATTATGATTTTCAATCTCAATCTTTGGAACTTCATTATATTTCTTTAGCAACTCTTTCCCTAAAGTGTAGTCCTCAATATCTTTTTCAAAATAAATAGCTTTAGGTCTAAACATATTAATCTCCTTTATAATATTTTACCTAAAACTATTATTGTACTAAAATTAATTTTTTATAAATATTTTTCAACCATTTCTATTATTTCGTTTTTTCCATATAAACCTACTATCCTATTTAATATTTCTCCGTCTTTAAATATTATCATAGTTGGAACTGATTCAATACCATATTTTTCTGCAAGTTCTGTATTTTCATCTATATCTATTTTTGCAATATCAAAATTTTCTTTAATCTCTGAAATTTCTTCAAGTATAGGTGAAAGCATTTTACATGGTCCACACCAAGTCGCAAAAAAATCCACTAATATCACCTTTGATGAGTTCAAAACTTCTTCTTCAAAATCTTCTAAATTTACATGTTTTAACATATCTATCCTCCTTAAATTAAAATCTAATATATTTTCTATTTT
The DNA here is from genome assembly GCA_947642355.1 of uncultured Clostridia bacterium. Classification (GTDB taxonomy): domain Bacteria; phylum Bacillota; class Clostridia; order TANB77; family CAG-508; genus Scatovivens. Next base: position 4,001 of record CANRSD010000047.1, on the reverse strand, counting down.
TTGATTTGATAGAAATTTTATACATTATTTTATCATAACAAGTCCAAAAGTCAAACTGCAAAAACTAGCATGAAATTCATACTAGTTTAAAAATATCTTTTTAATTATTTATCTTAAGTCTCTCTCCTGCATAAATTAAATTTACATTTTTTATATTATTTAATATAGCAATATTTTGTACTGTAGTATTAAACTTTAAAGCTAACTCACTTAAAGTATTTCCTGGTTGTACTGTATAAATCACATGCCCCAAACCATATATATTACCATTTGATTTATCTCCCTTTATTGGAACTTTTATAGTTTCACCAGCCCATATTAAATTAGGATTTTGAATTTTGTTTAAAATAACTAATTCTCCAACAGTTGTATTGTATAAATTTGCTATATAACTTAAAGTATTTCCTCTTTGAACAACATAATTTGTTTCCTGAATTTCTCCACATGTTGGTATTTCGGAATTATCATTTAACAATATATTTTCCGTAAACTTATCTAAATCTACATATCCTTGTACTCCTGGTACTGTTCCTTGAGATGAATATTGAAATCCTTCCCAATATTGCCAATTACTTTGTTTTGGATTTTCCACTCCATACTCTGCTATCCATAATGGATATTTTGTCACAAGTTCTCCACCAAATACATTTGCTGCATCATAAGCATCACTATATATAATAACTTCTTTTCCTGTTATGTCTTTCACTTTTTCTAAAAAAGCCATTGATATATTATTTATTTGCTCATTACTTAAATTTCCAAACTGCTCAAAGTCCATTGCTAATTTACAATCTGGACTAGTGTTAGAAATTACTGCTCCAAAAAACTCAGCTTGTTTTATTGCCTGTTCCTCATTTACAGCTGTTAAAAAATGATAAAATCCTATCTTTAAACCATTTTCTTTAGCATTTTCATAATTTATTTTAAAATACGGATCAATAATATTATCTCCTTGTGTAGCTTTAATATATACAATATCTATATTATTCTGTTTAACTTCTGCATAATTTATGTATCCTTGCCAATTACTCACATCCATTCCATTATAGATATTATTACTTGACGCTACTGTTGCAAAAACAGCTGTTGGTAATAAAAATAAAACAAGTACTATTCCTATAAAAACTTTTCTTTTCATATCTTCCCTCCAAACTTTTTTTATTTATTATATGAATAGAAAAAGTTTTAGGTAACTTGTTTATATTTCTTTTATCTCAAACACTCCGTCTACACTTTCCACATCTATATTTATTAGAAAAATTTTTATTACATCTTATTCTATAAAAAGTTTGACCACAACATTTACATTTTATCTCATATTTATACACTCTTTTATCTACAAACTGTATATTACTCTTTTTAAAATCTTCTTCCTTATTTCCAACTCTTGATATATTATATCCCAATTTCATATTAATATATTTTGCATATTTTTTAAATTCTTCTTTGTGATTACCACATTTTGGAAAACAGTGTATTATTTCATGAATTATAGTATTTTTTATTATTATATCATCTAATTCCATTACCCATGGGCTAATTTCAATATGATGTTTATTAAATTTTTCATATTGAATTATTCTCTTTCCTCTACTTTTAATTATTACTTTACTTAAAGTATCTGGTTCTTCTTGTTTACAACAGCCATATCTTTTATTATTTCTTTTAGATATATTTATATCAATTTCACCAATATCTCTTAAAATTATCCCTATACTATTTAATTCATTTACACATTCATTGTACAATTTTTCTAAGTTTTTCATGAAAATAATGTTAGCATCTCATATTTTATATGTCAATAACATTATTCGATTTTTTTCATATAATTATCTTAAGAATGGAGGTTTTATATGGAAACTTTAAGATTAAACTCAAGAGGTCCTACTGTTGAACTTTTACAAAGTACTTTAAAAAAATTAGGATTTTATAATTCTAACATAGATGGAATCTTTGGAAATTTAACACAAAGTGCTGTTATTAAATTTCAAACAGAATTTGGACTTTCTCCAGATGGTATTGTAGGACCATTAACTTGGAATAGCTTAATGCCATACATAAATGGCTTTACAGAATATACTATAAAATCTGGTGATACCTTTTATAATTTAGCAAGTAAATTTTCTACAACAGTTAATGCAATCATAATGGCTAACCCAAGTGTTAGTGCAAATAATTTAAAAATCGGAGATACTTTAATAATACCTTTTGGAAGTGTAGTTCCTACAAATATCAGTTATACATCTGATATTTTAAAAATGAACTTATTTGCATTAGAAAAAATCTACCCTTTCCTTAAATTTGGAAATATAGGTAATAGTGTTTTAGGTAACTCAATTCCTTTTATTAAATTTGGTGAAGGAAAAAAAGAAGTATTTTATAGTGCTTCAATACATGCAAATGAATGGATAACCACTCCTTTACTTATGAAGTTCTTAGAAATTCTTTCAAAATCATTTGTAAATAATCTAAGTGTATTTGGATATCCTGCTAAATACTTATTTGACAATGTAAGTTTATATATTGTACCTATGGTAAATCCAGATGGTGTAGATTTAGTAACTGGTAAATATTCTTCATCTTCTAATATTTATAATAATGCTAAAAAAATTGCTGATAATTATCCTTCTATTCCTTTTCCAAGCCGGTTGGAAAGCAAATATCTTAGGTGTAGACCTTATTAACTTCCAGCTACACCCTTTAAATTACACTACATTATTTATTATTTTCTCAATTTCTATAAAATCATTTATATTTTCATTAATAGCATTAAGTGGTGCAAAGTTAAATGAAATAAAAACATCTTTATCTTTGTTTATTTCAATTTTATCAATCAATCTAAATAAACAAGATTTATCTATTTCCTTCATTTCTATAAATTCATTTATAGTTTTATTCATTTGTTCTTCATCATTTTTATTTTTAATAATTTCCTGATATTGTAAAATTTGAAATCTATCTATTAGTTCACTTTTTTCATCTGTTAGTTTATATCTTTCATTAATAAAATTTGCGTATATCCTTGTAAAATCAATATCAGTCAATATTCCATTTAATTTATCATTATATAAGCTATCTAAATTTTTGTTAATATTAGTTATTTTAATATCTATTAACTCAATTTGCTTTTTTAAAGATATCACTAAATCAATTGACTTGTCTTTTAATTCTTTATAAGTTTCTTCTAGCATTGTATGATTAACATATATTTTACATACTTGCCTTATAATTTCTAATATTCTTTTTTCAAACTTTGGATAATTCAAATTCCTTACATAACAACCTCTTTTTTGATAACCTGTATCCACTATATATGGGATTTTAGTTCTGTTACTATTATTATTTACTTTTAATACAATTTGCATCTGCCAACCGACAATGTTTACAATATATTAGTCCTCGTAACAAATAGTCATATTGTTTTACTACTCTTTTCGAGCGTTCTTTATGTATTATCTGGACATTTTCAAATATATCTTTATCAATAATTGCCTCATGAGTATTGTTAACTCTTATATATCTTTCTTTTTCTAGCTTACGAAGTTTTTTTACTTTATATGAAACTACAGATACCTTATTTTGAACTGTATTACCTATATAAACCTCATTTTTCAGCATATCAGATAATGTAGTTGCATTCCAAAAATAATTTACTTTATTTTCATTTTGAACAATACCTGTTTTTCGATATCCCAATGGACTTAAATAATTATTTTTATTTAGATATTCAACAATCGATTTACTTCCAGTTCCATTTGCATACATAGCAAATATTTTCCTTACTATATCTGCAACATTATTATCAATAACTAACTTATTTTTATTATCTAAATCCTTTTTATATCCGATATGCTGGTATACTACATAAATATTCTCCTTGCTTTTGCTTTTCTTTAAAAACACTTCTAATCTTCTTGGATATATCCTTTGCATACATATCATTTAGAATTGCTTTAAATGGTGTAATATCATTATTTACTGTTTCACTATATGTATCTATT
>CANRSD010000046.1 GCA_947642355.1 uncultured Clostridia bacterium | reverse complement strand
TTAAGTATAATACTTAATGAAAAGTTGAAGGAAAACAGAAGGTAAAAAAGTACAAAAGAGGTAAAAATAGAAATGAAAAATAAAGTAAATGTAAATTATATAAAGAGTAAAGGTATAACATTAATATCACTAGTAATAACAGTAATTATATTATTAATACTTTCAGGAGTAACATTACATTTTATATTAAGTAAAAATGGGATAATAGATAAAGCAACAGATGCAGTAGATGGACATAGGAAAGTTGTGGCAATGGAACAGATAGAGTTGCTTTTAGAAGAGTATAATATACAGTATTATGAGGAAAAAAATATACAAGGAGACGAGCAAAAAAATAAAAAGGAATATATAATAGATAAGTTAGAACAGCAAGAGCTATTAGACGAAATCAGAATTGAAGTACAAGGAGATGACTTAAATATATATGATATACAAGAGAATTTACTAGTAACTGGAAAGTTTCAAGAAAATGGGCAAATAAAGTGGAATAACGATATTTCAGAAAATGAACAGACAACAGCTATAAAAGAAAGAAAATATATAATAAAAGATGGTGTTGAACAATTTCCTAATACAACAGACTTAAAAAGAGCAATAATAACACAAGAAAATGATTATTTAAAATTAACATTATCATCAGTATATAATGCAAGGGCTGGATACAGTACAGCATTTGATGCATCGAAGTATTCAAAAATTTTTTTAGATATGGAAATTTCAATAGTAGAAGCAGCAAATAATGGAACTAGAATTATGATACCATGGAGTTCAATAGAAGAAGATGTTTTTGATAATAACGATATTCCGATATTTATTGTATCAAATGGTTCTGGGAATACATCAATAAATAGAGCTATTTTTAATATAACCAAGCCAGAAGGACTAAAAGAGTCTAGAATTTATATAATATCTAATGCAACGGCAAGTCCAACTACACATATTTTTAAAATATATAATTTATGGTTAGAAAAGTAGATTATAAAAAAATGAAATTCAGTGTTGAATTTTATTTTTTTATGTTATAATATTTTTATATAAATTGAAAAAATTGTATATACTAACATAAGATAAAAAAATATATAGAAAGATGAGGAAAAATGGAAGATTTAGTTGAAAGTATTTTAGATTATGTAAGAGCTGATTATACAGATTATGCTATTATGATAAATGGAGAATGGGGAAGTGGAAAGACCTATTTTTGGAATAATAAAGTAAAAAATAAAATTGAATCATTGTCATTAAATGGTAGAAAATATACTACAATATATATGTCATTGTATGGAATTTCAAATTTGGAAGATATAAGTAAAAAGATTTTTATAGAAACTACTCAACTTATGGATAAAAATTTAAAAAAGTATATGGAATCTCATGAGCAAAGTGCTATACCAGAATATGCAAAAACCGGATTAGATATGGCTAATTTTTTTGGAGTTACTCAAAATAATGATAAAATAGATTATGCTAGATTTTTTGCAACAGATGATAAAGTTTTGTGTTTTGATGACTTAGAAAGAGCAAATGTTGATGTTATTGATATTTTGGGATATATAAATAATTTTGTTGAGCATGATCATATAAAAACAATTATTATATGTAATGAAAAAGAACTTTCTACAAAAATAAAAAGTTCAAATTTGGAAATGAAAACGTTTATTGCTACTTATCTTTTAGATAAAGAGGGTGGTCTTTTAAAATCAGATAAACCAATGGTAGAAAAAATTCGAGAGAAAATAGAGTATGTTTTTGATAAAGCAAATGATTACGATAGAATAAAGGAAAAATTAATAGGAGAGACTTTTGATTATGCTCCAAAGTTTAATTATATAATAGATGGTTTACTTATGAGATATTATAGAAACCCAGATTTAATGAACTTTTTAAGAGAGCATACTTCACTTATAACTAGTACTTTTGTTAAAAGTGGAACTAGAAATTTAAGAATTTTGAAACATGCTTTGAATGATTTTAGTAAGGTTTATGAAGTTGTTAATAAATATTATCCAAATACAAAACTTAGAGTATTACAAACAATGCTTATATTTACAATAGCTGTTTCATTTGAAATAAAAGCTGGTAAAATTACTAAAGATAAATTTATAACTATTGATAGTAATGAAGAATATAAAGCTATATTGGTATCATCAAGAGTTTTAATGGATAATCGTCAGTTTTATATAAAAGAATTTGATAATAATTATTATTTTAATTTTAAGTCAGAATATAGATTTTTTAAATTTATTGAAATATATGTTAGAACCAGAATTTTTGATATGAAAGCATTTAAAAAAGATATGGAATGTATTATAAACACAATAGATACAGAGAAGTTACCAGGTTATAAGAGACTTTTAACAGAAGAATATTGGAAAATATCTGATGATAAATTTCCAGAAATTATTAATGAAGTCATAGAAGATGTTAAAAGTGGGAAATTAAAATTAATTGAAATAGTAAAGTTATTTGCTTATTTTAGTTATTTTAGTAGGCGTGAACTTATAAATTATAGTATATCTGAGTTAAAAACTATATTTTTAGAAGCGATGGACAAGGCTTCAGAAGATTCAGAATATTGTGATAATTTAGAAGAAGAATTATCTCGTACAGGAATGGATGTTGGTAGTGAGATGGATGAGGTAATAAAACATTTTCATGAATTAAATAACAAATTAGAAGATAAAATGTATAGAGAGAAAGCAGATAATATTTTTAAATGTATTCCAATGAAGATGGAATTATTTTATGATAAGTTTGCAGAATGTATGGATAAGCCAATATTAAATCATTATGATGCATACCAAATGTTTCAAAGAATTACATGTGCAAGTAATGAGGATATTGTACTTATTAAAGAAATGTTAGTAGATAGATTTAAAAAACATAAAGATGAACTTGCATCAGAAGTTCCATTTATAAAAAAAGTAAAAAAAGTTTTAGATGATTATTGTGAAGGTAAAGATATTGGAATAAAAATTGTAATGTTAAAAGAATTTTCTAATGATTTGAATGAGATTTTAGATATGTATAAAAATACTGTTTATGATTATTTATTAGAAGACGATGATTTAATAGTTTCAATAGATGATTTATAAAATCTTAAGAAATTCTTAATTTGAAAAAATAATTAAAATTTTAAGGTTTAATTAAGGTTAGGGTTTTATACTAATAATCAGTAAAATCCCCAAAGATAAAAACAAAACCTATAGAGTTTTTGCAAAATAAGCAATAGCTCTGTGGGTTTTGTTTTTATCTTTGGAAAGTTCGTCATAAAGAAATAAAAACACGATTATTATACTGCTTATTTTAGCTCGGAGTGTCTCTAAATGCAATAGTAGGACAAGACCGGAATTATAGAAAAAGCAGAGAAAGCAGCAGATGAAACAGAAAGGGCTCAGATAAAAGAAGAGTTAGAATTAAAGATAGCAAACCTTCAAATGGAAAAAGATAAAGTAGGGCAAGAACTTACAAAAGATGAAATAGAAAAGGCTTTAAGAGATTTAGAAGATATAGATATAGATACAATAGGAGGAACAGTAGAAGGAGAATATAAAGGATTTGGATACATAATAGATGAAGAAAATAAAGTAGAGGTAGGAGAAAAAATAAAAGGAGAAAAGCCTATAGGGCAAGTAGTATTAAGAACAACAGATGAAGTAGCATTAGAAGTAAAATTACAAGTAATTGCCGAAACAAAAGATAGTAGTACAATAGAGGCTATAGAAGCAATAGATAAGGAAAAAGTAATACCAATAGATGATGAAACAAATGGTGAAACGTCACAAATGTTTAAGGTAGAAGATAATGGAAAGTTTACATTTAGAATAAAAGCAAGTAATCGGAAGAAGTGTAAAAATCACAAGTGAAGAAGTAGTAAATGCAGCACCAGTAAGAGATGATATATTGAGTGGAATAGCTTCAATAGATAGTAGTGGAAGGAAAATGATAAGAGTAAAAGGAACAACTGCTAATAGTATAATAGAAAGTACCCAATATGAAGAAGAAGTGTATAGATTTAATATAGTGAGAGTAGATGGTGATTTAGAATTAAGTACAGAGCTAGGTGCAAAAGGTAAAGTAAAAATAAATGGAGAGGAGATAGAAGTAGGGAAAGTAACAGATAAAGGAACTTATAAAATAGATTTAACAGATTTAAAAGTATCGACAAATGGTAATATATATTCAGTAGGAAACGAAAATGATGTGGCAACAGGAACAGCAGAAAGTCAGATGGCAAAAAATACAGTGGTACTAAAAGTAGAAGGAAATTTAATAATAAATAGTGGAGTAACATTAACATCAGTAGCAAGTAGAGCAAAATTTCGGTGGACCAAAAGGAATGATAATATATAGTACAGAAACTATAACTAATAATGGAATAATTAGTATGACAGCAAGAGGTGCATATGCAAAAGGTCAAAATGTATATTTATTTAAAGATAAAGATGGTTCATTTGAATTTGTTCCTAAGGCTGGTGGAGCAGGTAGTAAAACAGCTGGTCTTGCACCTGTGGCATCGGGTGATAATCGGTCAGTTTCGTGGATTAGGAGGAGGAGCTCATGGAGGAGAATGGCATGATGGGGCACCTGGTGGAAATGGTCGGAGATGCAACATCTTATTCTGGTGGACCTGGAGGCGGAGCCTGTATTCCTACTAATGAAAAGACTAGTGGAGGTGCTTATGGAGGACATGGAGGAGAGGGAGGAAATTATTATGGTGGAGCTGGTAATCCACCAGGAAATTTAGGAAAAACAAATGAAGGTTTAGCTGGTACAGGAGGATTATTAATAATAGTTGCTCATAATATACGGAGGTAATGGAAAATGTGAATCTAAAGGTTCAAATGGTTTAGGAAAAACAACTTCTATAAGATCGATTTCTGGTCCATCTGGAGGTGGCTCTATAAACTTATTTGTAGATAATAGTGATACTAACTGTAATTGGGATATGAATTGTGATGGTGGAGGAACAAGTGATAGTCAATGGCCTACGAAAGGACGGTACTGGTACAGTTACAATAGGTTCAATTGCTGGTGGAATATATGTTAATAGATAATATAGGAAAGAAAATACTTGAATTAAAAAAATCAAGTATTTTCTTTTTGCGTTTCCACAAATTTCGACAAAACTAGAACTTTTTTATTGGAGGAATTTATGAATAATTTTTAGAATATATATATTGTGTTTATAAAAAAATATGAAAGGAGTTATTAAAAAATGAATATAAAGCATTTTATTGAAGAGAAGAAAATTGTAGCAGAGCTTACAGAGGAAATTGATCATCATACATCTGAAAGAATAAGAAGTAGACTAGATTATGAAATTCAAAGATTTATGCCTAAAAAAGTCATTATAGATTTGCAAAAAGTTAGTTTTATGGATAGTGCAGGTATAGGTTTGATTATAGGAAGATATAAACAAACAGCTTGTTTTGGAGGTGTTTTAGAACTTCAGAATGTTTCTCCAAATTTGCAAAGAATTTTTGAAATGTCTGGAATAACTAAAATTATTAATATTAAGGAATATGAGTTTAATTAAAGTTTTGGGTAAACTTTAAACCTAAATATTTTAAGTAAAGGATTTTTAAATTATGGATAATATAAAAAATGAAATGAAATTAGAATTTTTAAGTAAATCTGTGAATGAGGCATTTGCTAGAATTGCAGTAGCAAGTTTTGCTTCGCAGTTAGATCCTACAATAGAAGAAATTGCAGACATAAAGACTTCAGTATCAGAAGCTGTTACAAATGCAATTATTCATGCATACCCAAGTTCAGAGGGAATAATAAAAATACATAGTAGATTGTTTGAAAATGAAATAGAAATAGAAATTTCAGATACTGGTAATGGAATTGAAAATATAGATGAAGCAAGAGAACCTCTTTATACCACTAAAAGTAATTTAGAACGTTCTGGAATGGGATTTACAATTATGGAAAATTTTATGGACAAGCTAAAAGTAGAATCTATAGTTGGGCTTGGAACTAAAATTACTATGAGTAAAAGAATAGGTAAAGAAAGTAATAAAAATTAAAAATATGTATATAAATATAAGGAGGATATAAATATTTTTACTATGAAGAAAGATGAAAGAGACCTTATGATAGAGGTACAGTCTGGAAGCATAGAAGCATTAGAAGAATTGATAAACCAAAATAATGGGCTTATTTGGAGCATAGTAAGAAGATTTTTAGGAAGAGGATATGAACTAGAAGATTTGTACCAAATTGGATGTATAGGATTTATTAAATCTGTAAAAAGATTTGATATGAATTTTGATTATAAAATGTCAACATTTGCAGTTCCGTATATTATGGGAGAAATTAAAAAATTTATTCGTGATGACCGGAATGATAAAAGTAAGCAGAAGCATAAAAGAACTTAGTATAAAAATAAAAGAAGCAGGTTCAGAATATTTTAGAGAAACAGGAGAACAAATAACAGTAAAAAAATTATCAGAACTATTAAATGTTTCAGAAGAAAATATATGTATAGCAATAGATGCTGGACGAACAGTAGAATCCATAAATGAAGAAGTATATGAAAATGGTAGAGAGGAAAAGATAGAAAGAGTTATAGGAAGAGTAGATGAGCAAAGCAAAATAGTTGACAAAATAACTATAAATGATATGGTAGAAAAATTAAGTTTTAGAGAAAAAACAATAATAAAGCTTAGATATTTTAAAGAAAAAACACAAACTCAAGTTGCTAAAATCTTAGGGATTTCTCAAGTTCAAGTTTCGAGAATAGAAAAGAAAATATTGGACGAGATGAAAGAAAAAATGGTAGGGTGATGTAAAAGTGTTAAAGAAATTTAAGAAAATTATATTGTATGTGATTTTTGTTATTATTTTTGTAAAATGTGCAGAAGTTGTATTCCGTAGTAAAGTAATAGAAACAGGAGCAAAAGATGAAACACCAATATCTGTATATAAAGAATTTAATTATGGAGATTATACAACTATAAAATTACTTCATACAGAAACAGGTCAAGTAGAAGATGTACCAATGGATATATATTTGTATGGAGTAGTTTCAGCAGAAATGCCTGTAAGTTTTGAATTAGAGGCTTTAAAATCACAAGCAGTAGTTGCACGTACATACACTATTTATAAAATTATGAATGGAGGTAAACATATAGAGCAAAATGCAGATATTTGCGATAATTCACTTTGTTGTCAGGCATGGATTAGTAAAGAAAACCGTTTAGCTAGATGGGAAGAAGAAAAAAGAGAAGAAAATTGGTTAAAAATAGAAAATGCAGTTAATTCTACTATTGGAAAAGTAATTTTATATGAAGGTCAGCCAATAAATGCATTTTTCCATAGCAATAGTGGAGGAAGTACAGAATCTCCTGTTAATGTATGGGGAGGAAGTTATCCATATTTACAAACAGTTGAAACGAGTGGAGAGAATAATTATAGTTCTTATAGTTCAGAGTTAATAGTAACTAAAGATGAACTTATTCAAAAAATGCTTGATAAATATGCAGATTTTCAAATTGATTTTGCAGTAGAAAATAATTTACAAATTTTAGAAAATACAGAAGGAGGAAGAGTTAAAAAGATAAAAATAGGAAATAAAGAAATATCTGGAACAGATTGTAGACAGATTTTTTCTTTAAGATCAGCTAAATTTAATGTTCAAATAGATAATGATAATATAAAATTTTCATGTTTAGGATATGGTCATGGAGTTGGTTTAAGTCAATGTGGAGCAGATACTTTAGCTAAAAATGGATATGATTATATTGGTATTGTAAAATATTATTATAAAGATGTGGAAATAAGTGAATAAATTTCAAAAATTTGAGAATACTTTTAATATATAAAAACACTTGAAAAAGAAAGAGGGAAAAGTATGAGAGAATTTTTTGGAAATGAGAAATATAGAAAAATTATTTTGGCATTTTGGATAACTTTAATGGTAGCCATAGTTACATTTGTTGTACTTTTTATAGGCTTTAGTAAAAAATTAAAAAGTACATCTGATATTGGATTATTAGGTGCTAATCAAACAAATACAGTTCTTCCAAATGAAACTATAGATTCTAAAACAGTAAGTGGAACAGAGGATAAAAACATAAATGAAGTTGCAAATGAAGTATTAAATAATATCTCTACTAGTAAAGCAGAAACAGGAAAAGTACAAGCATCTAAAGAGGAAGTCATAAATAATACAGAAACTAATGAAACAGTGGAAACTGTAGAAGAACAGCCAGAAAATCCACCAGTACCAGAAGAACCAGAGCCAGTAGCATTTTTAGCACCAGTTTCAGGAGATATTTTAACAGATTATGCAAAAGATAATTTGGTATATTCATCAACATTAGAAGAATGGACAACTCATTTAGGAGTTGATATAAAAGCAAATAAAGCTAGTAGTGTAGTTTCAGCAGAAGCAGGTACAGTAAAAAGTATTAAAAATGATCCAAGATATGGTCTTACTATAACAATATCTCATAGAGAGGGATATGAAACAGTATATGCTAATTTATTAGGAGCAGATTTTGTAAATGAAGGAGATACAGTAGAGAAAGGGCAAACAATAGGTACAGTAGGAGAAAGTGCAAGTTTTGAAGTTGCTGAAGTGCCACATTTACATTTCGAGATGTATAAAGATGGAGAATGTGTAAATCCAACTATATATTTAAAATAAAAATATAAAAATCGCTTTAGGGCGATTTTTTGTATTACATAAACTGAAAAATAGAAAACTTTCGTTAAGTATAGTACTTTACGAAAGTTTTTCTGTTTCTAATTTAGCAGTAAAAGATAGAAATGTCAAGTAATTTGTATTAAAAAAATGTAAAAATGTGACAAAATTTTTTATAAGAATATAAAATTATTAAAAACATTCTAAACCTTCTAGTAACAATGTTTTTATATTTTTTAGTTTTTCATTAAGTACTATACTTAATGAAAAAATGATGTAATAAAATATGACTTATTTACAAATATATATAAAAGTGATAATATATATTCGTTAAAAAGAGGTATTTAAGGAGGATATTATGCTAGAATTAAAAAAAGTGACAAAAGAATTTAGCTCAAAAAAAGCAGTAAATAAATTATCTTTCAAAGTTGAAAATGGAAAAATTTTTGGGCTAATAGGAAGAAATGGAGCTGGAAAATCTACAACATTTAGAATGATTTTAAATATTATACAACCAACAGAAGGGGATATTTTGTATGACAATAAAAAGATAAATCAAGATGTTTTAGATAAATTTGGATATTTACCAGAAGAAGGAAGCCTTATTCCATCATATACAGTTTTAGAGCTTTGTGAGTATTATGGAGCATTAAAACTTATGGATGTTGCTGAGATTAGAGAAAAACTTATAAATTGGCTTGAAAGATTTAATATTTTAGAATATTTAAATAAAAAGGTAAAAGACTTATCTAAAGGAAATAGACAAAAAATTCAATTTATAGTTTCAAATTTACACAATCCAGATTTTTTGATATTGGATGAACCATTTTCTGGACTTGATCCTATTAGTGTTGAGGAATTAAAAAAATGTATAATAGAATTAAAAAAAGAAGGAAAAACAATTATATTTTCTTCACATAGAATGGATCATGTAGAAGAACTTTGTGATAATATTGTAATTTTGGAAAGAGGAAATACAGTATTGCAAGGAGATTTAAAAACAATAAGAGAGACATATAGAATTGATGGAAAAATAAATAATAGTTTAAATGATATATTTATTTCAGCAGTAGGAGAAGCTGAAAAAGAAGAAAAGGAGGTGTAAAAAATGAATAAAAGAAAAGTAAAAGAAATAATTAAATTTGACATTGAAAAAAATATACAAAATAAATGGTTTGTAATTTTAAATATAGTGTTATTTATATCAGTATTACTTATGACAAATTGGGGAAATATAACTAAATTTTTGGATGACCATGGTATAGATTTATTATCAATGAAAGAAGTTACAATTCAAGTTTTAGATGAAGAAAATTTGATATATAATTCATTAACAGAAAAATATAAAGATTATGAAAAAATTAAATTTGAAAAAGTTGATAAAAATGAATATTCTAAAGATAATGTGCCAAAAGATGAAGTTGTTTTATTAGAAATAAAAAGAGATGAAAAGAGTATAATTTCATCAAAAATTGTTTCTAAAGAAGGAATTGATGATCAAATATATACAATTATTTATGATGAGATAAAAGAAGTAAGAAGTAGAGTATTTGCTGAAAAAAATAATATAAATTTAGATGAATTAAATATTTTAAATGAAGAGCCAAATATTGAAAGAGAATTGCTTGGAGTTGATGCAGAAAATTCAGAAACAAAGCAAGCAGTAAAAATGGTATCTATAGTATTAGTTTATATGATTCTTATATTTATTTTATCTAATATAGCAAATACAATTGCACAAGAAAAAGTGTCAAAGTCAATAGAATATGTACTTACAAGTGTAACAGCTAAAGAATATTTGATTGCAAAAGTATTAGGAGTTACTTTAACAATATTAATTCAAGTATTATATACATTTATATATTATATGATAGGAAATATGATTTCAAGTTTATTTGTAGCAAAAACTACTGGAGAAGTAGTTTTAAATACCTTTGCAAATGTAGATACAAGTATAATAAGTTATTGTTTAGTAATGGCAGGATATTTGATATTTACAGTATTTTTAACAGCATTAATTCAAGCTGCATTATCTAGTAAAACTACAAGTATAGCAGAAGCTGGAAATACAACAATGTTGTTAATGTCTGTAGTTATAATATTATACTTTGCAAGTATAGCTCTTATAACTCCATATAATAAAGTAACTTTTATTATGTATATAATTTCTTGTTTGCCATTAGTTTCAACATTTTTTGTTCCAGCTATGATGATTATTGGCCAAGCAACATTATTACAAGTAATAATTTCATTTATTGTTTTAATAGTAACAGTACCTTTAATATTTAATTTGTGTGCTAAACATTTTAAAAATGGAATTTTAGATTATACAACTTCTAAAAAGAAAAAGGGATTATTAAAAAATAGAAAAGAGAAAAAAGAACTTACATTAAAAGAGAAACAAGAGTATGATTTACATTTAGTAAAAACAAGGAAATATGCATTTGCAATAGGAATGGGACTTATAATATTTGTATTTTTAGAAACAGTATGTTCATTTATATTAGGAATAGCACTTCCAAGTGTTTTAAATAGTAAATTAAATGTAAATACAATTATGATATTAAGTACGGCTATAATTTCAATTATTGCAATGGGAATAACGGCAGTTTTCATAAATATGTATTCTGATTATAAAAAAGAAGAGACTAAATTAACTGGAAAGAAAATATTTGAATATACATTTATAGGAATAACACTAATAGGAATTTTACAAGTAGTATTATCATATATTTATTCAAAATTAGGAATGGATTATAATGTATTAGAAAGTTTTGAAGTATTACCAGGAGCAGGAATTTTAGATAAAGTAATTTATTTTATAGGAATTGCAATAGTTCCAGCAATATTTGAAGAATTATTGTTTAGAAAAGCAATTTTAAATTACTCAAAAAGGTTTGGAAAATTATTTGCAGTAGTATTTTCAGCATTAATTTTTGGATTAATACATATGAATTTGAGTCAAGGGATATTTGCATTTATATTAGGAATAATCTTTGCTATAATAGCTATTAAAACTAATAGTATAAAAATAACTATGTTATTACATTTCTTAAATAATGGATATGCAGCTTTAAAAGTTATTTTTGATGGAAGTAAATTAGTGACTGGAATTTTAGATAATATAGTTTTAGCTTTTGTTGTAGTTGGAGTAATTATATTACTTAAAAATTTACCTAAACTTAAGAATTTAAATAAAGAAGACTTTAAAATTAATAAAGATTGTAAATTATTAATTAAAAACTATACTTTTATAATTTCTATAATATTGGTTGTAGTAATGTTTGCTGTAACTGAAACTAGTTTAAGAATTTAAGAGAAGTAGAAATTTTTGTAAAAAATTTAAAAATTTTGTTTATTTTTTAAATATTATGTGATAAAATGATAGCACAATTAAAAGAGAAAAAATGGAGGTCTATATTATGGAAATAAAAAGATGTGTACGTTGTGGTGGTTTTTTTGAAACAGCAAATGAGGTATGTAATATTTGTGTGCAAAAGGATAATAAAGATTTAGGAAAATTAAAAAATTTTTTAGATGGATATTCGATTGGAAAAGTTACTAAGAAAGATGTATCAGCAAATACTGGTATAACTATGAAAAACTTAAATAGATTTTTGGCTGGGGAAGAATTTGCAGGAGTACACATTCCTGAAACAATAGAAAGTAATGTAGACAAAGTAGAAAAAGTTATAGTAAAAGTTTAATTTTATAAAAAAGTCCCCAAAATATAATTTAAAAGATTATATTTTAGGGATTTTATATATAAAGGAGAAAATTTAAATGGACATAATAAAAGAATTAGAATCAAGAGGTTATATAGAACAAATTACACATGACAAAGAGTTAAGAGAAGAATTAGAAAATGAAAGTGTAAGATTTTATATAGGAATAGATCCAACAGCAGATAGTATGCATATTGGTCATTTTGTTGCATTAATGGTTGCTTCAAGACTTCAAAAAGCAGGACATAAACCTATTATCTTAATGGGAGGAGGAACTGCCGCCATAGGAGATCCATCAGGAAGAACTGATATGAGACAAATGCTTACACGAGAACAACTTGACCAAAATGTTTCTGCTATAAAAAAACAAGCAGAAAGATTTGTTTCTTTTGAAGGAGAAAATGCAGCTATTATTGTAAACAATAAAGATTGGCTATTAGACTTAAATTATATTGATTTTATGAAGGATATTGGAAGTAAGTTTACTATAAGCAGAATGCTTGCACAAGAATGCTATAAAACAAGATTAGAAACAGGGCTTACTTTTTTTGAAATGGGATATTTACTTCTTCAAAGTTATGATTTTTTATATTTGCATGATAAGTATGGTTGCAAATTACAAATAGGTGGAAATGATCAATGGTCTAATATTATAGGTGGAGTTGAATTAATAAGAAAAATAGGTGCTGAAGATTCTTATGGCTTAACTTTTAAACTTCTTACAACAGCTGAAGGAAAGAAGATGGGAAAAACAGCAAAAGGAGCTTTATGGCTAAATCCAGAAAGAACATCACCATATGAATTTTATCAATATTGGAGAAATATAGGAGATACAGAAGTAAGAAAAGTGCTTAGTCTTTTAACTTTCTTACCACTGGAAGAAGTAGATAGACTATCATCATTAAAGGATGAAAAAATAAATGAAGCTAAAAAAATAGCAGCATATGAAATAACAAAATTAATTCATGGGGAAGAAGAAGCCAAAAAGGCAGAAGAAGCAACAGAGGCTTTATTTGGAAATGGTGGAAATATAGAAAGTATGCCAAGTACAAAATTAGAAAATAAAGAAAGTTCTATATTAGATGTAATTGTTTTAACTGGAATTGCTCCTTCAAAAGGTCAAGCTAAAACATTAATTTCTCAAGGAGGAATTACATTAAATGATGTAAAAATAGATGATGTGCAATATAAATTATCTGATAATGATTTTAAAGAGGGATATGCAATATTAAAAAAAGGAAAGAAAATATTTCATAAATTGGAAATATAAAGGAAAGTTAATTAAGGAATTGCTTTAAAGCGATTCCTTAATTTGCAGTATTGCATTGTATAGAGAAATATGTTATAATAAATTGATTTTGCAGGAATGCATCATCAAGTTATGAATGAAGGAGGTACATAAGAGAAGTGCATATGCTAAACTTCATAGTGGAAATGGTCAATAATTATCCATCCACTGTAATTACAGCAGGCAGTGTAATGATTTTCTTAATGGTCTGGTTTGTTTATTTTATAAACTTGACAGAAAAGAAAATCAAACAAAGCCATGCAAACCTATGAGGGAGTGTAAGAGAAGGGGCAGAGTGTTTCACTCTTTGCTCCTTTTCTATTTTTTGCTTTACATAAGAAAGTATGATATAATATAAAAAGCAGTTGTAGGAATGCAAAAATAGGAGGTGCACATTGAGAAAAAAGAGTTACTTTTTAAGAAATATTGCAATAGGTATGATATTATTATCTGTTGCAATATTGGGATTAGCAATTTGCTTGATTATTATAAATAAAAGTGATCAGGCAAAAGTTATGGTAGTTTTAGGAGTTTGTACGTCAATAAGTTTGGCTTATGCAGGCTTGGAAGTGTACAAGAAGTCTGAAGAAGTAAGAAAGCCAATGTGGCACGAAACATGGAGGGTGTAGATTAGCGTCTACACCCAACTTTTTGAAAAAATTGATTTAAAATTATAAGTGTGTTATAATATAAGTAGTTTGCAGGGATGCAGTTTGATACAGAAGGAGGAAAAAGAAGTATGTTTGGAAGAAAGAGAGACGATGCCAGTATTTTGCGGGATTTAAATGCAGAGACGAATCTCAGTTTTGTTTCGATAGTTGCATTTTTTAATATGTTCGCAGTAGGGTTATTGCTGGCATTTGCGGGAGGAATGCTATTTGCTGTTAGGACTGTTGAAGATCACGGTATTAGGTTTTTGGCATATGGTATGATTGTACTGACATTTGTGGCATTTATAACATCGCTTTTAATCCAAAATGAAACAAGAAAATAGCGGGGGGTTAACCCTCGCATTTTTCTTTTATTAACTTAAGCGTTAAACCCCCAGCTATGCTGGGGAGTCAAATAAAACTT
>CANRSD010000045.1 GCA_947642355.1 uncultured Clostridia bacterium | reverse complement strand
TTTACTTACAGCCACTTGGGTTTTATTATATCATATTTGATTATACACACGGACAACCGCAATGTATAAAAAGCTACTTCCATTCCTCACCTCTTAATTATAATATTCAAAATGCCAATCAAGAATTTTAACAGTATCTCCTTCACAAACTCCTTTTTCTTTTAATGCATCTTCAATTCCAAGTTTTTTTAGCATTTTTTGTAAATATGCAAATGACTCATTATCTCCAATATTAACTCTACCCATAAGTCTTTCTACTGCTGGTCCAGATACATAAAATTCTCCTTCTGCAATTTCTTCTACTGTAAATTCATCCTTATCTTCTTCTAAAGTATATACTACTCTTTCATCTGATTCAAAAATATCTTCTTTTGGAATAGTCTTTACAACTTCTGACACATAATTCATAAGCTCTACTAATCCTTCTCCTGTAACTGCTGAAATTCTAAAAAATTCTAAATCTTTATTTTTAGCTAATTTTTCAAGTTCTAAACAATCTTCTTCATCTTGCATAGTATCAATTTTATTTGCTACTACTATTTGTTTTTTATTTATTAATTTTTCACTATATTTCTCAAGTTCATTATTTATTTTATTAAAATCATCTATTGCTTTTCTTCCATTTAGTCCTGATACATCTACCATATGCAAAAGTACTCTTGTTCTTTCAATATGCCTTAAAAATTGAATTCCAAGTCCAACTCCTTCACTTGCCCCTTCTATAATTCCTGGAATATCAGCCATTACAAAACTATCTCCATAAGATGTTTTAACAACTCCTAAATTAGGATCAATTGTAGTAAATGGATAATCTGCAATTTTTGGAGTAGCTGCTGTTACCCTTGAAAGCAATGTCGATTTTCCTGCATTTGGAAATCCTACTAAACCTACATCTGCAATTGATTTAAGTTCAAGAATTACTTCTATCTCTCGTCCTTTTTCTCCATCGATTGCAAAATCTGGAACTTGTCTTGTAGATGTTACAAAATGTACATTACCTTTTCCACCTTTTCCACCTTTTAACACAAGTTCTTTTTGGCCCTCTTCTGATAAATCTGTTATAACCTTTCCTGTTTCAAAATCTTTTACTACTGTACCTTTTGGAACTTTAATATATAAATCTTTTCCACTTTTTCCAAAACAACGATTTCCAGAACCATTTTCTCCATTTTCAGCTTTATATTTTTTATTATATTTAAAATTTATAAGAGTATTAGCGTCTTTATCTACTTCAAAATAGATACTTCCACCATTTCCTCCGTCTCCTCCATCTGGACCACCTGCTGCAACATATTTTTCACGTCTAAATGTTTTTGCACCATTTCCTCCATCTCCAGATTTAATTATTATTTTTACATAATCAACAAACATTTTAATTTACATTCCTCTCTTTAAGCAGAAAATTATATTGTACAATATTTATCATGCCCTTTATACACATTTTCATAAGTAATAATCAAGTTTCATTGCTTTTTTCACTTTTTGCATTGTTTCTTTTGCTTTAATTCTTGCTTTTTCAGTTCCCTCTATTAATATTCTATCTACTTCTTCTGGTCTTTCTTCATAGTATCTTCTTTTTTCTCTCATTGGTCTTAAAAATTCTATTATATTAGAACTAAGTTCTTTTTTACAAGCAACACAACCACGTTCTCCGTTTCTACATTCTTCAAGAACTTTTTCGTATTCATCTTTACCTGTAAATAAATTATGATAATATGCTACCATACAAACCTCTGGGTTTCCTTTTGTGTCTTTTGTTATTCTATTTGGATCTGTAACAGCACTCATTACCTTTTTTGTTATTTCTTCTTCTGAGTCTGAAAGATATATTGCATTTCCTAATGACTTACCCATTTTATCATTTCCATCTAAACCTTTTACTCTTTTAGAAGATGATAAAAATGCTTCTGGCTCTATTAAAACATCTCCATATATATTATTAAATTTTCTAACAATTTCTCTACATTGCTCTATAAGAGGTAATTGATCTTCTCCTACTGGAATTAAGCTTGCACCAAATGCTGTTATATCAGCTGCTTGACTTACTGGATATCCTAAAAAGCCATATGTCACACTTTCTCCAAAAAGTTCCTTTTTTTGTGCAATTTCAGTTTTTACTGTTGGGTTTCTTTCCAATCTTGCTATTGTAACTAAATTAGAATAAAAAACTGTAAGTTCTGCAATTTCTGGTATTAATGATTGTATAAATATTGTTGCTTTACTAGGATCAATACCTACTGAAAGATAATCAAGTACTACTTGCCTTACATTTTTTCTTACCTTTTCTGGATTATTAAAATTATCTGTTAAAGCTTGAACATCAGCAATTTCAACATATGTTTCATATTCGTTTTGAAGTTTAACTCTATTTATTAAAGAACCAAAATAATGACCAATATGTAATCTACCAGTTGGTCTATCTCCTGTCAATATAACCTTATTTTCCATTTTTATCCTCCTATATAAGGGTTTTAGTTTATATATTATAACATACTTTTTTTGATTTGTGTAGCCCTATTTAATTTTACAAAAACCAGGTTATATAAAACCTGGTTTTTCATTATTCTAATATTTTGGATGTATTAATATATTCTATAATTCTTGATATTTCTTTAGCTGTTGTATCAACATATGACACTTCTTCTGGTTCTTGTTTTTCTGCTATATCATAACCATATTTATTTAAAAATCTATATGTTTCAATTTCAATTAATTCCTTTTTAGTAATTTTATTACTAACTGGTAAATTTTTATTTTCTTTTTCATTTATGATATCTTTAACTTTGCTATCTATTATAACAAAATTTTGTGAAATTTCTTTCTCAAATTCTCTCAATGCTGACACATCTTCTAAAACTAATTCATCATCTTCATTATCTTTTATAAACATTCTAATTTCAGCTATAAGCTCATGAATACTATAATTATAATCTAATCTTAATTTGTGAGATAATGTTTTTTTAATTGAATTCTTCCTTAATTCAATTTGACTAAGAATAAAATTATCTAATTTATTTTGTCCAGTAAATATTCCTAAAATCTTCTTGATTGTACTCTTATCTTCAATAATTTGAGTATCATCTCTTAATTTTTTAAGCTCTGCTTCTCCTCTAATATTTAATATTGCTTTTGAAATATCTCTTTTAAGCTCGTTTTCTTCAACTATAATCATTTCATCAAATCTATTAAGTTTTGTTCTAGCAATTAAAGTTTTAGGATTATTTAAATAATTAAGCAACACTCCAACTTGATTATTAACTTCAGAAATCTTTTGTATATCACTGTTACCTTCTTCTATTTTTAATAACATAATATTTGCTAATTCTTTAAGATTTTCCGCATTTTTCTTCATTTCAAATGCATTATTTAAAGCTGAATATGATGCGCCTAAATTTCCTGCTATTTTAGCAAAACTCTGTTGTTTACTAATTAATCTATTAATATCAGAAATCAATTTTTTTATAGTTTCTATGTTTTCTTTACACTCATCTTTTATACTTTTATTTTCTTTTTTTGATATCTCTTGCTTTATCTCAATCTCTGGTATTTCTTCTACTGGATTTTCTATCTTCTTTTCTACTTGTGGTTTAGGAATATTTATGCCTTCTATAACCTGTTTTTTTATACTAATACATTCAGCCATCAAATAAACAGTTATACTTCTTTTCCAATCTGTAATTAATTTATTATTCCTTTTTATACTATTAAATATCTCAGCAGAACGATTTTTAAAAATATCTAACTTTTCTTTTAATTCCATAAAATCTATATTATCTGCTTGTTTTTCACTATCACTATAATTCTCATCTAGTTCTTTTTTATTAAATTCTATTTCCATATTAGAAACCTGCATTTCAAGTTCTCTAATACTTTCATAATTTGAAACATTCTCTCTTTCAAGATTAACTGTATCATTTATTGTATCATTTATTAAATCACTATTTGAAATTATATGGTTATAAAGTTCTTCTTTATCTTTATCAGACATTTCCTCAAGTTCTTCTTGTTTTTTTAATTCCAATATATATGTACGAATTTTTTGCTTTCCTATATATGTTTCTTCCATTTCTGTAATTGATTTAACTTCTGTAAATAATGAAATTAAAATTTCATCACTATCATCTATAATTTTATTTAAATTAATATATGGAATACTTTCATCTCCTAAAATATGTAATAATACCTGAGATGAAGATAAGCCGTTTAGTATTTATATTATTTTTATTTAGTCTTGCAAGTAAGAACTTATCTATATATGGCTCATTCTTATATTTCTCAATTTCAGTAATAGGAACTGTTTTTATAAATTCCCATTTTAAAACATTCTCTTCTTTTTGCAATGAACTCTTTATCATAGCTCTATAAACAATTTTTATAGTTTCTATATAATTTATTACACTTGTTTTATCATAGCTTATCTTTAAATTGTTATTTTGCTCATCAGTTATAATAGCAATGTCTGATCTACTATCTGCTACAAGTAATTGATTAATATTATCAAAAACTCTTTCTTTGTAATATTTTATTGTTTCAATTTCTTCATTTGTTAACTTTAATTCCATATAAATTCACCTCAATTTATTCCATTACATTTTATCATTTATATAAAAATTAAGCAACAATTTTATTAAATTTTAATCTCTTTATTTAAACACAAAGAATAAATATATACTTCTTCTATATTCTTACCTAAAGCTTCTTCCAAAGCTCTTCTATATATATCTAACTGCAACTTATATTTTTTAATTAGTTCATGTTCATTTCCAATTTGTACATAGTCTGTTTTATAGTCCACTAAAATAACATTTCCATCATTTGTTATATAATATAAATCTATAATTCCTTGTACTGTTAATTCCTCATCTTTAGCATCTTCTAAAAATTCTTTTACTTTTATTTTTACACAAAATGGCTTTTCTTTATAAACTTTTTTAGCATTCTTTATTTTTAAAGCAAAATCTGAATTCAAAAAATCAAATATTTTCTGTACTTCTATTTGTTTTGATTCTTCATCAGTTATAAAATTCTTTGATTTTAGATACTCTAAAAATTCTTCTATGTCTGATTTTGATACTATTTTATTAAAATCAATCTTTTGTAATACTAAATGAATTAAAGTCCCTTTTCTTGTTGCTTCTATTTTCTCATCCTTTAAAAATTCTGGAACAAACTTCTCTAATCCAAATTCTTCTTTATTATTTCTTATTTCTTTTATTTTACTTACAGATGTTTTTATTGGCAAAGTAGTTAAAAATAAATCTTTATACTTCCAATCTAATTTCTCTTTTATTTTTTCAATTTCTTTATAATTTGATAAATCAATTTCTTTTTCTTCCACTATTTCTTCGCTAGTTTCTTCTAAAAATTCTTTAGCCTTAAAAATATTAAAATTAAAAACATCTAATGGATTACCTCTAATTTCACTATTTATACTTACAAGTTCTATCCAATCTAAATATGAAACATATTTTTTTAATAAAATAGGATTTATTTTCTTATCTTTAGAATATATTTCTAAAATAGCTCTCTTTTTTTCAAGTTCTTTTTCTTCATTATTTCTTACAGCAGTAATTACCAATTTCTCTTTTGCTCTTGTTAATGCAACATACAAAATTCTCATTTCTTCCGAAATATTTTCTTCTTTTAATTTTACTTTTATTGCATTTTTAGCCGCTGTTGAATATTCAATTTTCCTTTCATAATTAATATATTCTGGACCGAAGCCCAATATCAGTATGTAATAAAATATCTCCATTCAAATCTTGAAAATTTATTTTTTTATTACTGTTTGCTAAAAATACCACTGGAAATTCTAATCCTTTACTTTTATGAATACTCATTATTCTAACAACATCTTCATTTTCTCCAATAATTTTAGCAGAAGATAAATCAGAATTACCAATCTTTAATTTTTCAATAAATCTAATAAAATTAAATAATCCTTTAAAACTCGTCCTTTCATAATCTTTTGCTCTTTCAAATAGCATTTTTAAATTTGCTTGACGTAAAGCCCCATTTGGCATAAGTGCAACATAATTATAAAATCCTGTATCCACATATATTTCCCATATAAGCTCTGATAGTGGCATATAATCACATTTACTTTTCCAACTATTTATCTTATCTAAAAACAAATTTACTTTTCCTTTTAAATTTTCATCTTCTAAATATTGTGAAGCTTCTTTCACACTATCCCAAAAAGTTTTCTCTTTATTTATCAACCTCATCTCTATTATCTCATTATCTGTAAATTCAAATAATGCACTTCTTAAAACAGATACTAGTGGAATATCTTCTAATGGATTATCTAATACTTTAAGTAAATTCATTATAGTTTGAATTTCAATTGTATCTAAATACTCTGCACCTCCATCAGTAAAAACTGGTATATTTTTCTTTAATAATTCTTTCTCAAAAATATTCGCATTTTTAGTTGAACGCAAAAGTATTACAATGTCTTTATATTTCAATGTTCTTAATCCTTGCTTCTTATCTTTTATTACAAGTTTTCTATTAATCATTTCATATATTTTTTCTGCAATAAATCTACCCTCTATTTCTTCTTTTGTAATCTGTAATCCTTCTTCTTGCTCAGAATTTTCATTTGTTTCAAAAATATCTATTATACATACTTCTGACTTACCAACTCCATTTTCTACTTCCTCAAACTCTGCACCTAAGTTTAAATATTCTCCTTCATTATAGTCAATATCTCCTAAATTCTTACTCATGATACTTTCAAATACTGAATTTGTAACATCTAAAATATTTTTTCTGCTTCTAAAATTCTTAAATAACTTTATTTTAAGACCTATATCATTTTCATTTACATCATATATTTCATATTTATTTATAAATAAATCTGGACATGCCCTTCTAAATTTATAAATACTTTGTTTAACATCTCCAACCATAAAAACATTTTTACCATTAGAAACTGAATTTAAAATAATTTCTTGAACTTGATTGCTATCCTGATACTCATCTATTGCAATCTCTTCAAATTTTTCCATATATCTTTTAGCCACTTCTGTTTGAATTAAATTTAAGTTTTCATCTTGCTTAACTAATATCTTTAAAGCATAATGTTCTATATCATTAAAATCTACAATATTTTTTTCTTTTTTTCTTTTTTTAAATTCATCTTTAAAATCTATTACTAATTTTTCTAAAGACACTAAAATTTCATACATTTCAAAAATATCTCTATATGCATCTTCAGAATTATATAATAATATTTTTTCTGCTTCTTTTTTTATTTTGTCTTTTACATTTAATCTTACATCTTTTGCTTCATCTTTAAGTGGCATAACTACTTTTTTATCTGTTGGCCATCTTTCAAATTCAAAACTATTTGTAAAATATTCAAAAGCTAAATCCCATGAATTATTTATAGAATTTTCTAAGCCTCTCAAAACTTCTATATCTTGTGATATAACAGATGTAAACTTATCTAATTCCACATAATTCATCATTCTATTTAAAATCATTTTCAAATTATTTTTTCCATCTATTAATTCACATTTCAATTCATCTAATAAAATTTTTCCCCATATAGTTTTTCCAAAATCTTTAAACTCTTTATTTTTTGGATTAAACATTTCTACTTTTTCTTTTAACCATCTATCTGGAAAAGGAGCACTTTGTGCAAATTCATACTCTTTAAGTATAATTTCCTTTAAACTTTCATCTCCCTTATAATCAGAATATGCTTCAATTAATTTAAGAAAATCTTTATTCTCTTCTTCATAGTTTTTTTCAAATAAATCTTCTAAAACTTCTTGTTTCAATAAAACAATTTCTTCTTCTGATGCAATTCTAAAATTCGGAGAAATATCTATTTCAAAAAAGTTATTTTTTATTACATCTAAACAAAATGAATGTATTGTACAAATATTAGATTTACTAAGCAAATTTATTTGTCTTTGTAAAATAATATTTTCAGGCTCTTCATCTAATTTTTTATAAATTGCATCTAATACTCTTTCTCTCATCTCTGATGCTGCTGCATTTGTAAAAGTAACAACTAATAGTTTATCAATGTCTACATTTTGTTTTAATATTTTTTGTATAATTCTTTCTACTAAAACTGCTGTTTTTCCACTACCAGCTGCTGCTGCAACTAATATATTATAACCTTTTTTATCAATTGCACTTTGTTGTTCTAAAGTAAAGTTCATACTATCTCCTTTATAAAAATTAAGGGGTACATTTTTATGTACCACCTAACTTAAAACTATTTTACTAATGTACATTGAATATCTGTTTTTCCACCTAATTCTCCATTTTTATATTTTAAAACACTAATTGAATTTGGAACTACTGTACTTGTTGGAATTTCAAATAAAATCTCCATTATTCCATCATTATCAATATCTATAACTTCTATATTACTATATGATAAATAATATCCATTACTAGAAGTTAAATCCCAACCAGATTTATCCATTTTTCCAAGTTCAGCTTTAACTATCCCTGTTGCTTCTACTAATTCAATTTTTGATTCTCCACTTTCTTTATTTGCTAAAATTACAATGTACTCATTAGTCCCATCTCCATCTAAATCAACTATAATTGTCTTTTTTGAATCATAATTTCCAAATTCTGTATTATTCTCTAAAACAACTGATGGCACACTATTTACTACTTGCACTTCTCTTGGAATTGCTGTATATTTTTCTGAAATAGATACTTTTCCTACATTATCTATTTTTACTAATCCTTCAAGTATTTGAGTAGATAAAGTTCCAAGTGTAGAATTTTTGTATTGGTAATTTTCATAATTATAATATGTTATAATATATTTTTCTTTATTAGAATTTGAATTATCTATATATTTTAAATCAACAATTCCCATTTCTTTTGCATCCAAAATTAATCCATCATACAAAACTATTATTTCTTCATTTAATACCTTTCTTGAATCAGCATCTCCTGTTGCAACTGTAGTATTATTATTTACATCTGTAACTACGTCTTTAGTAGAATCAGTATCAATTGCATTATTTATAATTTCAGCAACTGATGGTGTATTTTCCTTAGATGTATTTTCAATAATTTCTTCATTTGAATATTTATATAAAGAATAATATATAACAGCTCCTGCAAGTACAGTGATAATAACAATTATAGCAAGTAATATATTTAGCAGTTTATTAGCTTTTTTATTTTCCTCCATATAATTCTCCTTTGTATAATTTTATTTTTCTAAAATTTTATTTATTAAGCCACAAGATTCTCTACCTTCTCCACAATACTTATCAGTAACACAAGTTGCTCCTAATCCTTTTCCTATCAATGGTGCTACTTCTCTTACTTGAGAAGCTATATCTTTTGCAATGTTTCTTATCTGCCATTGTGCTTTATTGCAACAACGCATTCTACATACCCATTGCAAATTTCTTGCATTCATTGATGTAACTACATTTAACATTTGAGAACCTAAATAAAAATATATTAAATCATCTTCCATAATCCCTTTTTCTTTAAATTTATTTAAAACTTCTATATTTTTATTTGTTGCTTCTAAGTATATTTCTTTGGCTTCTTTATTTGCCTCGATTGTTGGTGGAACTATATAATTTTCTGCATTCCATAATGGCACAAATTCTGGTACAAGTAATGGATGCATTCTATGTCTTGTTAAATGTGTTAATATTGATAATGAAATTGGTATTTGAAATGTAAAATTAACTTGTTCTAATTCTCTTCTTTCTTCTTTATGTAATATTATATCCATAAACTTTTCTTTAGCATTTTTGTCTTTACTTAAAATATCTTCTAAAATACTTTTAGACTTCTCCAAAGAACATTGATAATGATACATTATATTACTTAATATTACTACATCATCTGCATTCTCTGTATAACTAACAAGTTTAGTTTTATTAATTATTTCTATTTCTGGTCTTGGAACTAAATTTTCTAAATATTCAAAAGGATTAGATTTATCTTCTTCTACTTTATTCAAAGTAGCTAATAAATATGGCACTTTATCTTGTACTATTTTCAACAACTTTTCGCCAAATTCTTTAAGTTCACTTATATTACTTAATTTTCCCTTAGTTAAATAAATTATTAGTTTTTCTAATTCTCTTGCATCCATTCCCATTATAATATTACTATGATAAGAATATGGCAATAAAAACCTAGCATCTTCTCCCGGTATTTCATTATTTTTCAATTTTCCATATACATCAAATAAATATTGCATATGTATTTTATATTCTTTTTTTAAATTTTCATTATCTTTATGAATTTTTCCATCTAAACTTCTAAACTCTGGAATATAGAAACCTACTTTACTAAAATCTACTTCTCTTCTTGATTTTACAGTAAAAGACGTCAATCTATTTCCTATAATTGTTTGTTCTACAATTGGACTTATATCACAAAGAGCAAATACTAAATAATCATGTTCTATAATTGATTTATGTCCCATTTTTATTATTCTTTTAATCATTTTCAAATTGCTTTCATAATCATTTGATGCTTCTAAAACTTCAAAAACATTACCAGGAAATCTTGATAATTTTCCTGCTGAAGCTATTGTTTGTATTCTTTTTTCTAATTCCTCTTTTGTACTACTTCCTAGTAATTTAATCTCCATTTTATCCCCCTATAAAAAAAGCATAGCGAAAATATATATCGCTATGCCAACTTAAAATAACATCATTTATCTAAATTACCTTCTGGCAACGCTGGATAATCTAAAACTACTCTTATTCTCATAATATAAGATATTGCTCTAATTAATCTACTGTTTTTTATTTTTTGCCATAATGATGGTTTTACTTCAAATCTTGTTTCTTCTAAATAAGCTACATCTTGTTCTTCTTCAGTATCACTTATATTTTGAACTTCTTCTACATCTTCACTAGTAGAAACTCCAGCACTAGCTTCTTCAGATGCTTCTGATTTAACCGGTTCAGGAACAATAATAGAAGATTTACTTGTTTCTTGCTCTTTCATTTCATTTTCTATTTCTTGAACAGCAGATTCTTTCTTACTTTCTTTTGCCAATTCTCCTGCTGGAGCTGGAATATATTTCAATGCTTCTGCAATTTCAATTCCAATATAGCTTAAAGCTTTTGATCTATCTTCTATTCTTTCCATATCAATTTCAATATGTAAATTTGATTCTAAATTATTAATCTTTGCCTCTAATAACTTACAAGCATCTTTATATTCATCATTTTCAGTATCTTTAGAGTTTCCTATAATTGTTAAAGCTTCTACAACATCACTACTATACTTTGTTTCTAGTTTTTTAATAATTTCTTTCCAGTTCTTTGCTCTATTTTTAACAGCATTTGTAACATCTCTTAAAACACTAGCAAGTTTAATATTCTTTTCTCTTTTTCTAATCAATTCTTCAATTTTTTTAGTATTTTCTTCAAATTGATTTGTTGCATACTCTACTAAATCATAAGCTTCTTTATATACACCAGCTGGAAAATTCTTTTTTCTAGGATATTCCAACAAATATGTTTTTATAGATTCTATTAAATCTTTAAAATAAGAATCCTCTTCTAACTGAACAATTTGCTTTTTGCTGTTAGGGTTTATTAACTTTTGAACTTTATCAATATTTGATAAAATCTTTTCTTCCGTGATAACCATTTTCACGTTTACTATGCCTGATTTGCGGAAAAATGACATTGTAAACATACCTCCTTCGTATAAGTTTTTCTTAATACTAGATTTATTATATACGTTTTTTTTACAAAGCTCAAGGGTTTTTCGACATTTTTCTATTACATTTTCTTTACAAGTTTTTTACAATTTGTAATATTAGTTTTTATTTAAATTAATATGTAAAGTAAATTTTTTACATATTTTATTAAAAAGCCACATATTTAAACTTTCTTTATTTCTTCAAACCTTTTAATTTTTTGAGTTGTAGTTTTTATCAATTCCTCAGTTGTTACACTTATTCCTTTAATATATTTATATGTTGGAACAGTTTTATTAACATCTTTAACTGCTTTCCATAATTTATCTTTTATTTCTTCTTCAGTTGTTAATCCAAACTTTTCTTTCATAATTTCTTCATCATACACAATTTTTACATTTAATTTTAAGTCAATATCATCATTTTCTTCTGGCTTACCATATACAAAAGATTCTTTTACTCCTTCAATCTGATTAATTAATCCTTCCATTTCTTCTGGATATATATTTTTACCATTTTTAAGTACAATAACACTTTTCTTTCTTCCAGTAATAAATATATAATCATCTTTATCAAAATAAGCTAAGTCTCCTGTATGAAACCATCCATCTTCATCTATTGCTTCTTTTGAGGCTTCTTCATTATTATAATAACCTATCATTACACTAGGTCCTTTTACAATTAATTCTCCAACACCGTCTTTATCTGGATTATAAATCTTTCCATTAACAGATGGAAATAACATTCCTATTGACCCATATTTAATAACTGTTGGATGCTCTGCTGCAATAACTGGTGAAGTTTCTGTTAATCCATATCCTTGAAAAGTTGCAATTCCTAAATCATTAAATCCTTTTTCTACTGTTTTATCAAAAGCAGCAGCTCCTGCAACAAATAATCTTACTTTGCCACCTAACGAATTTATTATTTCTGCAAATAAGTCTCTTCTTTTATCAATTCCTATTTTTCTTAAAAAATTACTAAGCTTCAATCCAAATTTTACTTTTTTTAATTTTCCTTGTTTTTCTACTGTTCTCATTAATTGTTTATACATTGATTCAAATAATATTGGTACTGAAATCATTATACTAATTTTATATTCTCTTAAATTATCTGCAATATGTCTTATTCCTTCACAATAAGCAATTTTTGCACCTCTATATACTGGATATAAAAAACCAACTGTACATTCGAAAACATGATGCAATGGTAGAAACGATAAGAATGTATCTTCTTTTGTTATATCAAATGTACTTGCAATATCCATAACATTTGTACATATGTTTTTATGTGATAGCATAACAGCTTTTGACATTGCTGTTGTTCCAGATGTAAATAACATTATCGACATTGCTTCATTATCTATTTTTGCATTTTTATATCTTATATCTCCATTTTTGATTAATTCTTTACCTTCATTTATTAATTCTTTTTGTGAATAAATTTCTCCATCTGATTTATCAGCATCCATAGAAATATACATCTTTATATTATTTTTGCTCTTCTGCTTTAATTTTTTCATAATCTCATCATATTTGCTTGAATAAAAAATA
Source organism: uncultured Clostridia bacterium (assembly GCA_947642355.1). GTDB lineage: Bacteria > Bacillota > Clostridia > TANB77 > CAG-508 > Scatovivens. Next base: position 1,632 of record CANRSD010000045.1, on the reverse strand, counting down.
GCTTCTGCTTCTGACCTTTCGATAGAGCTTTCTAACTCATTATCTGGTAATGATTTATCTAATGGAACAACAATTCCAACTCCTGTAACTGTTGCTAAATAGCTAAGTGTCCATTCATATCTATTTTCAGAAATTACTGCTATCCTTTTTCCTGATAAACCTATATTAATAAGGGCTGTACCTAAAGCTTCTATTTCACTTATATATTCATTATAAGTAATTGTTCTAAATTTTTCTTTTTCTTCTGTTTTAAAAATAAATGCATTTTCTGTACCATATTTTCTTTTTGTATTTTCAAGCATTTCTTTTAAATTTGATATTTCATCTATTTTTGTAATTCTCTTACAGCTTTTATGTACTCTTTCCCCCATATAAAAACCCCCATTTATTTTTTACATTTTTATTATATAATTTTATTCAAAGTTTAGCAATAAATTCGACTTAACAGTCACTAATTAAATTTGACCAAATATAATGGTTTCACACTCTCTATATAATTCCAATATACTATATTCTTTTTTAGTTTGATTTTTATACATCATAAGAGAAGATGTAAGAGAAAATATAGTATATGCCATAAGTTTACTATTACATTTTCTCATTTCCTGATTTTCAATTCCATCTTTAATAACTCTTTCTATAACATCTACATACTCTTGGACTTTATCTTTACAAAGTTGATTTCTAGGTTCATTTCCTAAAATTTGACTAAAAACTATTGAAAGTAAATTTTCATATTTTATAATACCTTTTATTTGAATTAAAATTATAGCTTTTATTTTCTCCTTAACAGTATTACATTTTGAAGTTTTAATTTCTATACTGTTTTTTAAAAGTTTCATACCTTCTTCGATTAAAAAATTAAAAATTTCTTCTTTACTTGAAAAATGATAATATAATGTACCTTTTGCAACTCCAACAGTAGCTGTAATTTCTTCAATACTTGTAGCATCATATCCTTTTTCAGAAAATAGTTTCATAGCAATTTCAAATATTTTTCGTTTAGTTCTATTCATCTATATCTCCTACTCTATTTTATAGTGCAATTATATAATGTAAGTTAAAATTTTGCAATAGATTATAAAATAAATACTTGATATTTGAACATATGCGTGCTATAATTTTTTAGTAAACGCTTGACAGCAAACACATATAAGGTGAGGTGACTACTATTTATGAAAAAAAAATGTATTTATGTTGAATATGGCAAAACTGACCGAAATGGTTACACTCTTGAAGAAGCTACAAATATTTCACAGAAAATACGGGAAATTCACAGATTAAGTGGGAAATATATCCGCACACACGTCCAAGTAAAAGATCATTTTTCATATGATGAAAAATATTTTATTTTAGACGAATCTGAATTTGATTCAGATCAATATACTTATAACGATTTGGATCAAGCTCAAATAGACAATTTTTTAAAAAATGGAATGTCCACCCTGTGAGACATTCCATTTTTATTAACTTAAGCGTTAAACCCCCAGCTATGCTGGGGAGTCAAATAAAATTTATAGTTATGATTAATGTATCAAAAAAATCACCCCTAATGTTATAATAATTTTTAAGTTTGACAGCTTTAAATTTATTATAAAAAAGGAGTGATTTGTATGAAGAGTTCATACACAG
>CANRSD010000044.1 GCA_947642355.1 uncultured Clostridia bacterium | reverse complement strand
GAACAATAAGTATGACAGCAAGAGGAGCATATGCCAAAGGACAAGATGTATATTTGTTTAAAAATGCAGATGGGACATATGAGTATGTGCCTAAAGTTGGTGGTGCAGGGGGAGCAGGAGTTTCTGGTCGTATTCGGATATAATGTGCGGAATTTCTGGAACAAAACGTCAAACTGGTGGGCGGTGCTTCAGGTAGCTTTGGATGGGTTTCTTCAGGTGGATATTCTGGTTCAGGAGGAGCTGGAACTTCTTTTTCTGGTGGTTCAGGAGGAGGAGGTTCTTGTTTAGATGTAGTTGGATATAATGCAAATAATTATGGAGGACCAGGAGGAGATGTATGTAAAGATTGTGGTAGAGATCATCGGTGGTGGAGCTGGTAATCCATCTGGAGGAATTAATGATACTCCATATTATAATGCAAATTTTATACATGGTTCAAATGGCACAGGTGGCTTATTGATTATATATTCTAAATTAAATATTTATTCTGGAAATATTTTAAGCTGTGGATCAGGTGGATGGTCTGCTAATGATGGAAGTCATAATAATTCAGGTGGATCTTCTGGAGGTGGATCAATTAATGTATTTTTTTCTGGAAAGTTATACAATGGAATTTTTAATGTAAGTCGGAGGTTCAAATAATAGTTCTATACAAGGTGGGGCAGGTACAGCCACAATAGGAACAATCATAAATGGGCAATTTCAAAAGATAGATATATAAAATAATTTGAGCATTTGTTTACCAAGTGCTCTTTTTGTTCGTCATAAGAGAATAAAATCACGATTATCATACTGCTTATTTTAGCTCGGAGTGTCTCTAAATTCAATAGTAGGACAAGATGGAATAATAGAAAAAGCAGAGAAAGCAGCAGATGAAACAGAAAGAGCAGGAATAAAAGAAGAGATAGAATTAAAAATTGCAAACCTTCAAATGGAACAAGATAAAGTAGGAAAAGAATTAAGTAAAGAAGATATAGAAAATACATTAAATGAATTAGAGGGAATAGATGTAGATACAATAGGAAATACAATAGATGGAGAATATAAAAATCATAGTTTTGAAATAGATGAAGAAAATAATGTAATAGTAGGAAAGAAAATAGAAGGAGAAAAGCCAACAGGAGTTGTTATATTAAGAACAACAGATGAAGTAGCATTAGAAGTAAAATTACAAGTAGTAGGAGAAGTAAAAGGAAAAGCAATAATAGAAAGTATAGAAGCAATAGATAAAGAAAAAGTAGAGGAAGTGGAAGACGAAACTAATCGGACAAAATTCACAGATGTTTAAAGTAAAAGATAATGGAAAATATGTATTTAGAATAAAAGCAAGTAATCGGAAGAAGTATAAAAATTACAAGTGAAGAAGTAGTAAATGCAGCACCAATAAGAGATGACATATTAAGTGGAATAGCAACTATAGATAATAGTGGAAAAAAAATGATAAGAGTAAAAGGAACAACTGAAAGCAGTATAACAGAAGAAACAGTGTATGAAGAGGAAGTATATAGTTTTAATGTAATAAGAATAGATGGAGACTTAGAATTAAGTGCAGAGTTAGGTGTAAATGGAAAAGTAAAAATAAATGAAGCAGAAACAGATATAAGTACTATAACAGATTTAGAGGTATCAGAAGATGGAAAAATATATTCAGTAGGAAATCAAGCAGATGTAGCAACAGCAAGTACATATGCAAAAAATGGAGTAGTATTAAAAGTAGAAGGAGATTTAAAAATAGGAGAAGATACAACACTAACAGCAGTAGCAAGTACAGGAGGATTCGGAGGTCCAAAAGGAATGTATATATATTGTGAACGGAACATTAACAAATAATGGAACAATTAGTATGACGGCAAGAGGAGCAAAAACTGAGGGACAAAACGTATATTTGTTTAAGAATTTGGATAAAACATATGAGTTTGTACCTAAGGTTGGAGGTACTGGAGGTGCTAGTGTTTCATCTGGTTCAAATGTTCATGAGTTGCCTGGTAGAGCAGGATTATCAGGTAATAGTATTCATAATCGTGCGTTAGGTGGACGGTGGTTCTGGTGGATGTGATTGGCCTAATTGTGTTTCTGGTTCTGGTGGAAGTGCTACATCTTATTCTGGTGGAACTGGGGGAGGAAGTATTAATAATCTTTATGGTGGTCGTGCTCGGAAATGGAGATATGAATGGTGGTGCAGGTGGGTATTCAAATAGTAATGATGGTAGAGATGCTTCTGGAGGAGTTGGAAATCCAACTGGTAGTGGTGCTGGAGCTTCAAACAGAGGAACAGGTGGTTTATTAACACTTATTGTAGAAGAGGATTCTTTAATTGGTATTTGTCAGTCAAATGGAATCAAAGCAGGTGTTGGAACTTATGCTTGTGGCGGTTCTTCTGGAGGAGGATCTATTAATGTATTTTTTCGAGGAAATATTCTAAATCCAATTGATATGAAGAATATATCTGTAGTTGGGGGAGCTAAAAGTGTTGCAAGAACGCCAGGTGGTGCTGGAGGCACAGGTACAGTTACAGTAGGAACAATTGTAGGTGGGTACTATACAGATTTGAATATATAATATATTTATAATGAATATTAAGGAACCTTAGATAGATATACAATTTCAAAAAAAGATATATAAGTTTAAAATGAAAAAAGCTTTCTTATGATAAAATAAGTATTATAGGAAAGTTTTTTTATTTAAAATAAAATTATAGAAAAAATTTCTTGACAAAAGAACTTTTGTTTGTTAAAATCATATAACAGTTTGAAAAAGGAAATGGTTTTATGAATAAGTTTTTTGTTGAAAGTAATCAGATTATAGATAATAAAATAATTATAGTTAACGATGATGTAAATCATATAAGAAATGTATTAAGATTAAATATAGGAGAAGAAATAATAGTATGTAATAATGATTTACATGAAAATTATATTTGTATTATAGATACAATTTCAAAAAAAGAAATAGAATGTAAGATAAAAGAGAAAATAACTTCTGAAGCAGAAAGTAATATAAAAATAGATATTTTTCAAGGTATTCCTAAATCAGATAAAATGGAGCTTATTATTCAAAAAGGTACAGAACTTGGAGTATGTGCATTTGTACCAGTTAAATTTAAACGATGTGTAGTAAAAGTGGAAGATAAAGATCAAGAAAAGAAAATTTTAAGATGGCAGAAAATAGCTGAAGTTGCAGCAAAGCAAAGCGGTAGGGATATAATTCCTAAAATAAAAAAAATAGAAAATGTGAAAAATGTATGTAATTTATTTTTAGAATATGATATAGTATTAGTAGCTTATGAATTAGAAAAAGAAAATACTTTGAAATCAGAATTAAAAAAGATACAAAAAAGTAACTTAAAAATAGCAGTTGTTATAGGACCTGAAGGAGGTATTGAAGAAAATGAAATAGAGCTTTTCAGAAATGCAAAAGCTAAAATTGTTTCACTTGGAAGAAGAATACTTAGAACTGAAACAGTAGCATTAGCAGTAGCTGCTATAATAAATTATGAATTAGAAAATATAAATTAATTTACGGAGGAAAAAATTGGAAGAGGAGATATTATTAGAAGAAACTATAAAAATAAGAAAAAAATTATCAAAAAAAGTTAAGAATACTATAATAATGTTTATTTTTTATAATGTTATAATGGTTGTTTCAATGTTAATTATAACGTTTTTCATAAATATTATTTTTAATAAATTAAAAATTAGTGATTTTAGGATGTATATAAAATATGTTCAAATGGCTGTTGCTATAATTTCAATTGTTTTTTTTGAGATTTCATATAGAAAAGATTCAGGTAAGATGGCTATATATGCAATTGAGTTTTCTTTATATAGTGTAAGTGTTTTATATGTCACATATATGTATGTTTTAAAAGATAAATTAGAATTTTTAAAAAATGTTGTATTAATATTTACTATATATTATTTAATAAAATCATGTATAGGTGTAGTTTATTATAGACATAATTATATAAAAAATAATATTAGTGATGTAAAAGAGATAGTAAAAGAAGAAAGAAAAGGATACATTGATGAAGAAAGTGTAAAAACATTAAAAGAAAGAAGAAAGAAGCAGGAAGAAAGTAAGAAAAAAGGAGAAAATTTAAAATCAAAAAAAGAGCAAAAGACAAAGATAAAAACAGAAAAGAAGCCAAAATAGATTTGGAGGAATATATGTTAAAAAGTATGACAGGATTTGGTAGAGGAAAGTATCAAAATGAAGGCAGAGAATATTTAGTAGAGATAAAATCAGTTAACCATAAATATTGTGATATAAATTTTAAGATGCCTAGAATTTTTAGTGGAATAGAAAATAGACTTAGAAAAGATGTTGAAAAACAAGTTTCAAGAGGAAAAATTGATGTTTATATAGATTTTCAGAATTTTAGTAATGAAGGTACTTCATTAAAGTTTAATAAAGAACTTGCAAAAATTTATATTAAAGATTTACAAGAGCTTGGAAAAGAAACTGGATTAGACTATAATTTAAGTGTTATAGATATTGCTAAAATGCCTGATATTTTTAAAATAGGTGATGAAAATAATGAAGATATCATCTATAATGAACTAAATATTGCATTAGGACAAGCTTTAAATAATTTTATTCAAATGAGAGAAATTGAAGGAGAAAAATTAAAAGAGGACTTGAAAAAGAGAATTTCTTACATTTCAGAAAAAATTAATGAAATTTCTAGATTTTCTGCTGGACTTGTGAAGGAATATGTAGTAAAATTAGAAGCAAGAATAAAGGAACTGTTACAAACTGATGTAGTAGATGAGAATAGATTGGCTCAAGAGATAGTTATTTTTTCTGATAAATCATCTATTGAAGAAGAAATTACTAGATTAAAAAGTCATATATTTCAGTTTTTAACATTAATAAGTGATAGTTCTCCAATAGGTAAAAAAATAGATTTTCTTATTCAAGAAATGAATAGAGAAACAAATACAATAGGTTCTAAAGCAAATAGTATAGAAATTACAAATAGAGTAATAGAATTAAAAACAGAAATAGAAAACATAAGAGAGCAAATTCAGAATTTAGAATAAATCAGAAAGGAATGATTTTTATGACACTTATAAATATAGGCTTTGGTAATATGGTTTCAGCAGATAGAATAATTTCAATAATTAGCCCAGAATCAGCTCCAATAAAAAGAATTATACAAGAAGGAAAAGATACTAAAATGGCAATAGATGCTACTTATGGAAGAAGAACAAGGTCTGTTATTATTATGGATTCTGGCCATATTATATTATCAGCGGTTCAACCTGAGACGATAGCAACTAGAGTTCAAAATAATGTAGATGAAAATAATGAGGAGGAATAAAAAAATGTTAGTTAATCCATCAGTTACAGATTTATTAAAAGTAGTAGAGGATAGATATGCTTTAGTAGCAATTACTTCAAAAAGGGCTAGACAGTTATTAAAGGGATCAACTCCACTTGTGAATATTGATGAATATTCAGATGTAACTTTAGCAGCACAAGAAATATTAGCTAAAAAAGTAAATCAAATATAGGTTTATAGGTAAAACCATAAAAAACCTAAATATGTAATAAGGGTAGAAAATATGTTAGTAATATTATCAGGAGTAGCAGGAGCAGGAAAAGATACAATAATAAAAGCGATAACTAAAAGAATGGACAATATATGTACTGTTCCATCTTTTACAACAAGGCAACAAAGGGCAGATGATGTCCCAGGAGTTTCATATAATTTTGTATCAAAAGAGGAATTTGAAAAGCTTATTGATAATGGAGATATATATGAGTATGATATCCATCATAATCATTATTATGGGTCTTCTAAAAGATTAATAAATGAGAAAGCTTCAAAAAGTATTGTTATAAAAGATATAGATGTAAATGGTACAGAAAAATTAAAAGAAGTTTTAAAAGATATAAAAGTAGTAACTATATTTTTAAGAGTACCAAAGGAAGAACTTCAAAGAAGATTAGAAAATAGAATAGACAAATTATCTCATAAAGAAATAATGCTAAGATTAAATAGATTTGATTATGAAGAATCAAAGATGGATATTTATGATTATGTTTTACAAAATAATAATTTGGAAAAAGCATTAGAGATAATTCAAAAAATTATTGAACAAGAATATAAAGAGGAACAAGAGATAAAAAGTTCAAAAGAAAGCTAAAGAGTGTCAAAAATAAGATACTCTTTTTATTAAATAAAAGTAGGGGTAATAATGTTTGCTGAAGTAATTTTGAATAATAATGCAAAAGCTTTAAATAAAATATTTGATTATGTAATACCTAAAGAGCTTCAAGATAAAGTACATATTGGTAGTAGAGTCTTTGTACCATTTGGAAGAAGTAAAAACTTAGAAGATGGATTTGTCATTAATATAAAAGAAAACTCGGACTTTGCTAATAAGTCATTAGTATGTATAAGTGAAAAAGATAATTTTTTAGATGAATCAAAAATTAAATTAGCTGAATTGATGTCTAAAAAGTATTTTTGTAATATTTCAGAATGTATAAAACTTATGTTACCACCAGGAACTAGTTCTAAAGATTTAAATAATAGAATTAGAGAAAAAACTGGTAATTTTGTGTATCTTTTAAAAAATCCAGAAGAAATAGAGAATTTGATAGAAGAAAAAAAAATAAAAAGTGATAAGCAAATAAGAACTTTAAGATTTTTATTTGAAAATGATGGTATATATAGTACAGAATTGGAAGTTTTAACTGATGTTAGCCATGGGATTTTAAAAACATTAGAAAAAAATGGTTATATAGAATTTGTAGAAGAGGTTATAAAACGAAATCCATTTGTAAATAAGAATATAGTTAGAGATGAAGCAAAAATTTTAAATGAGGAGCAACAAGTTTGTTATAATGGAATAGAATATTCTATAAGGAATAATAAATTTTCGAATAATTTGATTTATGGTATAACAGGTTCACGGAAAAACAGAAATATATTTAAGATTAATAGAGAAAGTTTTAGAATTAAATAAAACAGCAATAGTTTTAGTACCAGAAATATCACTTACCCCTCAAATGGTGGATAGGTTTTGGGCAAGATTTGGAGATTGTATAGCAATTTTGCATAGTAAGTTATCTGTAGGAGAAAGGTATGATGAATGGAAAAAGATAGCAAATGGAGAGGCTAAAATTGTTATAGGAGCAAGATCTGCAATTTTTGCACCAGTAAAAAAATTAGGTATAATTATAATTGATGAAGAGCATGATATGTCTTATAAATCAGAAATGACACCAAGGTATAATGCTAAAGATTTAGCTAAATATATATCTAAGATTAATAATTGCCCATTAGTATTAGGAAGTGCAACTCCAGATATAAATACATTTTATGCTTCTGAAAATGAGGAGTGTAATAGGTATACTTTAAAAAAAAGAGCTGGAATAGCTCATTTGCCTGATGTGAATATTGTTGATTTAAGACAAGAACTTAAAAATGGTAATAGATCAATGATAAGTGATAGATTGAAAGTAGAAATTGAGAATAATTTAAAAAATAAAATGCAAACTATACTATTTTTAAATAGAAGAGGATATTCGACATTTGTAATGTGTAGAGGTTGTGGATATACAGCTAAATGTAGAAATTGCAATATTAGTCTTACATATCATAAATATGAAAATAAATTAAAATGTCATTATTGTGGTTTTGAAATGGATTTAATTAAAAAATGTCCAGAATGTAAAGGAACAAAGGTAAAATATTTTGGAACAGGTACACAAAAATTGGAAGATGAAGTAAAAAATTTATTTCCAAATGCAAGTATTTTAAGGATGGATATTGATACTGTTACAAAAAAAAATTCACATGAAGAAATATTAAATAAATTTAAAAATGAAAATATTGATATTTTAGTTGGTACTCAAATGATTGTTAAAGGACATCACTTTCCAAATGTTACATTGGTAGGAGTTATTGCAGCAGATAGTAGTTTAAATTTAGACGATTATAGAGCTGTAGAAAGAACATTTCAAACAATTGTGCAAGTGGCAGGTAGAGCAGGTAGAGATAAAGAAAAAGGGAGAGTTATTGTACAAACTTATAATCCAGATAGTTATGCAATCATTTATGCTAAAAATCAAGATTATGATATGTTTTATAATACTGAAATTGGTTTGAGAAAAATGTTGAAATATCCACCATTTTGCGATATAATACTAATTAGATTTTCAGGTCGGTGATATTGAAGAGATAAAAAGAGTTGCTAATGTATTATATAATAATTTAAAAAAATATATTAAGGATAATGTTCGGAACGGTATATAATCCAGTTCCAGCACCAATTGACAAAATAAAAAATAAATATAGATGGAGAATGATTATTAAGTGTAAAGTAAATAATAGTATGATAGAGGCAATTAATTTAGCTTTAAAAGGAATAGAACTTTATAAAAAAACTAGTATTACAATTGATATTAATCCAAATAATATGAATTAAAATGGAGGTAATAAAATATGGCTATTAGAAATCTTAGATATGGTGATGATGAAATTTTAAAAAAACGTTCTAGAGAGATTGAAGAAATTGATGATAAAATAAAAGAATTAGCATTAGATATGATGGAAACATTGCATAAATATGATGGACTTGGTTTAGCTGGACCTCAAATTGGTGTCTTAAAAAGAATAATTGTAATTGATTTATATGAGGAAGGAACTCAATTTACTCTTATAAATCCAGTTATAATTAAAGTCAAAGGTGAACAATTGGTTGATGAAGGGTGTTTAAGTTTTCCTAATCAGTTTGGAAAAGTTAAAAGACCAAGAGAAGTTGAGGTAGAAGCTTTAGATATTGATGGTAAAAAAATAAAGATAAAAGCAAAAGATTTGTTAGCTCAAGCGCTTTGCCATGAAATTGATCATTTAAATGGAGAGGTTTTTATAAATAAAGTAGAGAATGGAACATTAGAAACTATTACACCAGAACAAAAATAAGAAATTAGAAAGGTCAAATGAAGTATGAGAGTTCTTTTTGTAGGAACACCAGATTTTGCAAGAGAGTCTTTGGAAGCTGTAATAAATGCTGGTTATGAAGTTTGTCGGTGTTATTACTGCTCCAGACAAACCCAAAGGTAGAGGAATGAAGATTTCAATGTCTGAGGTAAAAGAATATGCTATAAAAAATAATATTCCAATATTTCAGCCAGAGAAAATTAGAAAAAATCCAGAGTTTATAGAAGAAGTCAAGAATTTAAATGCAGATATAGCATGTGTTGTTGTATATGGTAAAATTTTGCCTAAATCTTTTTTGGATTTATTTGAATATGGTTGTATAAATGTGCATCCTTCATTATTACCTAAATATAGAGGTTCTGCACCAATTCAGTGGTCTATAATTAATGGAGATACAAAAACTCGGTGTATGTACAATGTATTTAGATGTTGGAATGGATGATGGAGATATTATTTTAAAAGAAGAAGTAGATATAGATGAAAATGAAAATGCAGGACATTTGTGGAATAGATTATCTACACTTGGAGCTAGAATGCTTGTTGATACTTTAAATAATATAAAAAATGGAATTATAAAAAGACAAAAACAAGGAGATAATTTTACTATAGCTCCAAAACTAGAAAAAGAACTCTCTAAAATTGATTGGAAAAATAAAACTGCAATACAAATTAAAAATTTAGTTAGAGGGTTAACTCCTGGAATGGGAACATATACTTTTCTAAAAGATAAGAAGATTAAATTTTGGAAAGTGTCTTGCTTTACAAATGAAGAATTTATAAATAACTTTCCAGAGTTTAAAAACTATGAATTTGATAAAAATTATGGAAATGTAATTTATTCTGATTATAAAAAGGGACTATTTATAAATGCTAAAGAAGGAATTATAAGTGTTTTAGAAATTCAAGCAGAGAATTCTAAGAAGATGAAAATAGCAGATTTTTTAAGAGGTAATAAAATAGAAGTGAATAGTAAATTTGAGTAAAATTATTTAGATATTATTAATTTTATCAAAGTACTTGTAAAAATATCTATATATTGGTAAAATATAAACAATTAAATTAAACTATAAAGGGGGTTTAGTTTTATGGAAGAAAATACAGAGGAAATAATTTCTACTTCAGAAATTAAAGAAGAAACAAATAATACAATAAAAATAGCAAATGATGCAGTTGCAACATATGTAGGAATAGCAATTTCAGAAATATCTGGAGTTTATGGAATGAGTGGAACTTTTGCTGGGATTACAGAGGCTATTAGTGGAAAAAAGAGCTATACAAAAGGAGTAAAAGTAGAAGCAACAGAAAAAACTGCAAAAATAGATGTAAATATTATTGTAGAGTATGGAGCAAGAATACCAGATATAGCTTTTGAAATTCAAACAAAAGTAAAAAAATCTGTTGAAACAATGACAGGTTTAAAAGTTACAGAAATAAATGTTAATGTTCAAGGGGTTCATGCAATTACAGGAAAAGATGAGAATAAAGAAGAAAAAAATGTGGAAACTAATTCTTAGAAAAGGAGAATAAAAAAATGACAACATTTGAAAAAATAATATCAGTAACATTTTCTGTAATAGTGTTAATAGTTTGTGTTATATTTATATTAACAATTGGAGGAGTATTAGAACCTAATTTGGGTTCTGATATAATGGAATCAATTGTTAATGGAGTTTTCTGGTCAAAAGTTTTGTTTGTATTGGCATTTATAGTTATGTTATTTTCTTTAAAGGAATTAGCCTTTGGCAAAAAAATAGATAATGAAGGTAAAGAAGGTATTGTACTAGAAAATGAAAGTGGAAAATTAATTATTTCTAAAGAGAGTTTAGAAAATTTAATTTCAGGTGTAGGAAAAGAAATTGTAGGAGCTGAATCTATTACAAGTAAAACTTTTATTGATGCAGAAAAAAATGTTACAGTAAATGTTAATATAGTTGTTAGTAAAGATATAGTTATAAAAGAAATTTCAACAGAGTTACAAAAGAGAGTAAAAGAGGCTTTAAAACAAACAGCAGATTTAGATGTTAAATATGTTAATATTAAAATTAAAAACATATCTAACAAGAAATCAAAAAGGCCTAATACTGAGAATACAGAAGCTTAAATAAAATAATTAATAGTAGAAAGAGGTATTTTAAGTATGAATAATTCTGATGATTTTATGGGATTTTTCTTAAAACATAAAGGTGCAATAATTGGTGGATTGATTGCTATAATAATTGTTGCAATTGGTTTGCATGAACTTATTATAGGACTAATTGTAATTGCAATTGGTATATTAGTTCGGAAATTATGTTCAAAATAATAGAGAGAAAGTAAAAGAAACATTAAAACGTTTTATTGATAAGTTTTAGGGGGATATGATGCAAAGATCTGCAATGAGAGAATTAGCATTTCAATTAATGTATGGAATTGAAATTCAAAAAGAAGTAGCAAGTGATTGTTTAGAAATATTTTTTGAAAATAATGATATAATTGAAGAAGAAGTTCAAGATTATTTGAAAGAAATAAAAGAAGGAATAGAAGAGCATAAAATTGAAATTGATGAATTAATATCACATAATTTAAAACAAAATTGGAGTTTAAATAGAATTTCTAAAATAAATGTAAGTTTAATTAAAATAGCTATTTTTGAAATGTTATATTTAGATTTACCATATAAAATAGCAATAAATGAAGTAGTAGAACTTGCAAAAAAATATGCTGATGATCAAGCTCCAGTATTTATTAATGGTATTTTAGCAAGTGTTGTTAAAGAGAAAAATTTAAATGGAGATACATATGAAGATTAAGCCAATAAGTGTTACAGAATTAAATAAATATGTAAAAAATCAAATAGCTCAAGATGAGTTTTTAAATAATGTCCTTGTAAAGGGTGAAATTTCTAATTTTAAACATCATTACACAGGACATTTATATTTTACTTTAAAAGATGAGAATTCTTTAATAAAATGTGTAATGTTTAAAACATATGCTGAAAATTTAAAATTTGAACCTACAGATGGAATGAAAGTTCTTATTTTTGGGACAGTTTCAGTATTTGAAAGAGATGGCGTTTATCAAATATATTGTAAATCTATTGATGAAGATGGATTAGGAGACTTATATTTGGCATATGAGCAATTAAAGGACAAGCTTTCAAAAAAAGGATTGTTTGATGAGTTACATAAAAAGAAAATTCCATTTATGCCAAAGATAATTGGTGTGTTAACTTCTAATACAGGTGCTGTTATAAGAGATATTATAAATGTTTCTACAAGAAGAAATCCTAATGTATATATTAGATTATTACCAGTTCCAGTACAAGGCTTAAATGCTGCATCTAAAATTGCAGATGGAATTAGAATTATGAATGAGGAAGAGTTAGCTGATGTAATTATATTAGCAAGAGGTGGGGGCTCTTTAGAAGATTTATGGCCATTTAATGAGGAGATTGTTGCTAATGCTATATATGATTCAGAGATTCCAATAATTTCAGCAGTAGGTCATGAGACAGACTTTACAATAGCAGATTTTGTTGCAGATTTAAGAGCACCAACACCATCAGCAGCTGCAGAGCTTGCAGTAGCTGATATAGAGGATTTAAAATATACTTTGAATTTATATAATAGAAGACTAAAAATGGCACTTAAGAAAAAAGTAGAAATAATGAGATTAAATTATGAAAAATGTATGAGTTCTAGAGTATATAAAGAACCATATCAAAAAATTAATGAATTATATATGATTTTAGATAAATATGCTAAAACATTGGAAAATTCAATTTTAAAGAAAATGAAAGATTGCAAATTGGATATTGTATCTAAAATGTCAAAGTTAGATGCTTTAAGTCCATTAAAAACTCTTATGAGAGGATATAGTTTGACTACATTGCCAAATGGTAAAGTAGTAACAAAAGTTGAAGAACTAAAATTAGGAAATGATATAGAAATTAAATTTCAAGATGGTACAGTAGAAGCTACTGTAAAAAATGTAACCAAGGAGTAAATGATATGAGAAGAATAGTAAAAATAGGATTTCCTATAGTTTGTGTGGTTGTAATAGGAGGAACCTTTTTTGCATTACATAAGTTAGAAAAAAAAGTAGAAAATTCAAAAGAGAAAAATACTATAAAAACTTCTACAAATGATAATATATCTAATAATATAGAAAAAAATATAGATTCAAAAAAAGAAGTAAGTTTTTCAACACCTATTCAAAAAGAAGTAGAAAAAATGAATACAGAATTAGAAGAAAAAGCAATTGAAATTTTAAAGAAAACTTATACTTTTAATGATGATGTATATTTTACAAATGAAGGTATAGAAGATGGAAACTATATTATTGCTGTAAGATATAAAGAAACAACATCTGCTAAAATATATTATGAGATTGATATTGAAAATGAAAAAGTAGAAGTACATTATTAAATAAAGGTGGGAATATTTATGAAAGAGAAAGAAGAAAGTTTTGAATATTTAATTGAAAAATTAGAAAGTATTACTAATAAATTAGAAAAAGAAACATTAAGTTTAAATGAGGCTGTTACATTATTTGAAGAAGGTATGCAGACTTCTAAAAAGTGTAATGAAGAATTAGAAAATGCAGAAAAAAGAATTTCTATAATATTAGATACAGATAATTTGAAGGAGGAAAATTTTACTCCAGAGGAGTAGATAGATTTAATATATGAAAGATTTTTTTACACAAATTTTTAATAATAAATGTTTATATATACCAATATTGCTATGGTTTGTTATTCAAGTTACAAAAGTAATTTCAGAACTTGCTATAAATAAGAAATTGAATGTTAAAAGAATAGTAGGAGCAGGACGGAATGCCGAGTTCGCATTCAGCAATAGTTTGTTCATTAGCGGTTTTAATAGGAAGACAATATGGTTTTGATAGTGGTATTTTTGCTATAGCTTTTGTATTTGCTTTTATTGTTATGTATGATGCTGCTGGAGTTCGTAGAGCAGCAGGAAAGCAAGCACAAATTTTAAATAAAATATTGGAAACACCGAATCTCACAGGAGTGCAAATTCAAAATAAATTAGTAGAGGCTTTAGGACATACACCAATTTAAGTATTTGTTGGGGCAATTATAGGAATTATTATGGGAATAGTAGCTTAAGAGAAAGAAGGAATAATATATGAAAGATATTGAAATAGCTAGAAGTACTAAATTAAAAAATATTTCAGAAATAGCTGAAAAAATAAATATTGATATAGATGATATAGAAATGTATGGAAAATATAAAGCTAAGATATCAAATTCAGTATTAGAAAAATTTAATAATAATAAAAATGGAAAATTAATTTTAGTTACAGCAATAAATCCAACACCATTAGGAGAGGGAAAAACTACTATAGCTATTGGTCTTTCAGATCGGATTAAATAAAATTGGAAAAAAATCAATTTTAGCATTAAGAGAACCATCTTTAGGACCAGTATTTGGAATAAAAGGAGGAGCAACAGGTGGAGGATATGCACAAGTTGCTCCAATGGAGGATATAAATTTACATTTTACAGGAGACATACATAGTATAACATCTGCAAATAATTTACTTTCAGCAATGATTGATAATCATATATTTGCAGGTAATAAATTAAAAATAAAGGAAGTTACTTGGAAAAGATGTGTAGACTTAAATGACAGAATATTAAGAAAAGTACAGATAGGATTATCTAATGAAAAGAATATGATTCCAAGGGAGGATGGATTTGACATAACTGTTGCATCAGAAGTTATGGCTATTTTGTGCTTATCAAAAGATATTGCAGATTTAAAAAGAAGATTGGGAAATATAATTGTAGGATATAATGATGAAGATTTACCAGTTTTTGCTAAAGATATAAAAGCAGAAGGTGCAATGACTGTTTTGTTAAAAGATGCTATAAATCCTAATTTAGTTCAAACATTAGAGCATAATCCAGCGATTATTCATGGAGGCCCTTTTGCCAATATTGCACATGGATGTAATAGTA
>CANRSD010000043.1 GCA_947642355.1 uncultured Clostridia bacterium | reverse complement strand
AAGGTGATAATAAAATGAATAGAAATAATATACAATTTATAGAAACTGAAGCATTTAAAAAGAATGTAAATATTGAATTATGTAATGAACTTATAAATTTTGTAGCTGAAACATCAAGTAATGATTCAAATGATACATTAAAAAAGATAGAGGAAAAATGTATTTGGTTTAAGAAAAAAGATATATTAGAAATTAAAAATATATGTGAAATTGAATATTTTGGAGAATTGCTAGAGAGATATGAAGATAAAATCGGTAATGATATTAGAGATATTAGAGCTATTAGTTTAGCATTAGGATATGCTAAAGATTTAATTACTTCTAATATGATTATAGGAACTCAATTAGTAGATTTTATAAATAAAATAAAAAATATGGCAAGTGATGATATATATTTACAAGGAGCATTATATTTATATGATAATAAGAAATATATTAAATATGAAGAAGAATTATTAAATAAAAAGTACACAAATACAGAGGATATAGTTTTTGTATTAGCCTTATTTGATGATATTAAAAAATCGTTTAATATTTTAAGACAGCAAATTATTTCTCTATTGGGAAAAAATAAAACAATTTCTGCAATCAATAATATAAAGTTATATTCTTGGATAATAAATACATTATATAGTTTTATAAAAAAAGATAGAAAAAAAGATATAGAAATATTGAAAACATTAATATTAGTACCAACAAAACAAATAAAAGAAGAAGACAATATTTATAAAATACTATTAGCAAATCATTATGAAAAAGAAGAAATTGCTTATTTGAATTATGGGCTTTTGTACTATACAAAAATACCTAAAACTGTTAGATTATGTAATTCGATAACTGAAGAAAGAATCGCTATCAATTTTTGTAAAACAATAATGAATAGTTCTCATACACAACATGAAGCGATATATAGATTAATTGATAATATGTTAAGAGAATATAGAAATTTTAAAATTAAATGTAGAGGAAAAGAAGGATTAAAAGAAGCAATAAAGGATGAAATCAACATAATTAATCCAATGACACTTTTAGAGTTCTATAAAACTTTCGATAAAAATACATTTGCATTTGATATATTAGATAAAAAGTGGGATATTTTAGCTCAAAAGATGGAAAATAGTGATTATAAAGAATTTTTTGATAACTTTATTGATTATAATAATTTTAATAGAGAAAAACTAGAAAAATGTATAGAAAAATATAATAAATTAACTAATACTTCATACTTAGAAAGTTTTTTCTCATTTGAATATAATAGAAAAAGTGTATTTGAACAATTAGTAAATAAAGATATTATTTCGCTAAAAAAATATTATGAAGTATATGAACAACAAAAAGAAACAGAAAATAAGGATATAGAGCATTTGAAAAGATATGTAAGTGGAATTCATCATAAAAATGCTTTTCTATTTTTACAATATATATTAGAAGATAGAAAATATGTTATTGAAGATATAGATAAATTTGAATTTGATTTAAAATATTTGTATGAAAACAGAAAATACTCGTACGATAGAGAAAGAAGAATGGATGTGCAAAAAGAATTTTTATCAAAAGAAGAACAACAAAAATTATTTTTTTGGTTAGATAATTATATGTTTAAAATGCATCCAAATGATTATATAGAATTTATTACAGATTTGTTAAAAGAAGATAACATAAAAGAGATAGTTTCTACGGATCAATTAAGGGAAATATATTTTATATTAATAAAGATTGATGAAAAAATAGCTAAAAATGATGAATTAAGAAAAAAGTATTTAACAGAAATAGAGTTACAAAATATTATAGATAAAGAGAAACAAGAAAAAGAAAGAGAGAAGATTGAAGAATATAAAAAGAAACAAGAAGAAATAACAAATAAGTTTAATGAATTACCTAAACAAAGTTTTAAAGAATTAAATGATTTTTGTTTTGAGTATAAATGGAACGACGATGAATGGAAAATTTGTAATGAAATTGTAAAACAATATCTTTATAAAAATATTGAAACTTTTGAAGTTAATGAAGATGAAATTATAAGATTTATGCAATTATTCGAATTACTATTACGCAAAAAAGTTATAAGTATAAAAGAATTTAAAAAGTATATATTTACATATATACAAAAGGAGGAAATAGATAATGGAATCATTAAAGGAACATGTTAAAATTGCTACAGAAATGTATGCTAGAAAATTGAATTTGAATTTTATAAAAGAATTTAAAATAGAGCAATTAGAAAATTGTTATAATGAAATAGACAGATTAGCTATAAAAAAGGAATTATATGAATCTTATGCTACAATACAAAAAGAAATGATAAAAGATACAAATACAATAGGATATTTAATACAATTACATATAGCAGGTATTGATTTAATAAAAACTAGAGATTTTATTAATATATTACAAAGTTATGGAGAAAAATTAACTGATTATAAAGTTGAGAAAATAATAAAAGCTTTACAAGATGCTAAAATGTATGATTTAATCAGTTATGCTTACTTAAAATATTTTGTTGATAATATAAAGTCAGATTTAGGAAAAAGAATTGTTATTGAAAATTTAAAGTATTTTTTTACACAAGATGATGTAACATTGCAAGATTTGAATAATGATGAAATAAAATTGTTTACTTCTCCAATTCTTTCTAATTATAATTTAATACCAAGAACACATTTAAAAGAGGTGTATGAATTATTAGTTCAAAATAATGAATTAAAGAAGTTCATACTTTTTTTATATCTAAATAAATTAGCAATTCCATTAAAAATTGAACATTATGAAAAGATAAACAAAGATACTAAAAAAATTCACGAATATGTATATAAACTTTCTAAAATGATAGATAATCAAACTTTATATAGATTATTATTAAGATGGTTAGAGAATGGATGTAACTTATACGAGTTGAAAATAATAGAAACTAGAATTAGTAATTTGGATAAAACAATACTAGAGAGTATGCTTAGTAGTAGAAGCGGTTATATTAATTTTATTTTTGGAAATAAACTATCTAGCCTAAGTTTAGAAAATATTGATGAAACAAAAGAAGAATTAATTATATATGCGATAAGTAATAATAAAAAAGGATTTTTAAAACTAATTGAACAAAATAAAGAAGACTTTTTAAATATTCCAAGTTCATCAATTTTATACAATAAAGAATTTTATTCTGAGTATATAAATATTAATGCGTTAAATAGTAAAAACTTAAAAGAATTAAGATTTATGAATAAAAAAAGGGATTATATTTATTTGTTAGATAAAGAAATATATACATTTAATGAAATAAAAACATTATATGATTCGGCGAATAAGAATTGCTATAAAATATATAATTATTTATTAAATTTAAAAATAGATGACAGAATATTGAGAATAAAACAAATTACAAATAAAAATTTAGCTACTTCAAATTTATCAGAAGATGAAATAAAAAATCTATCAGAGAAAATAAAGATAAAACCATTATATAACTGGATAGAACAAGATTTTAAAGAAATAAAAGATATAAAGGTAAGTGATGCAGTTAATATTTTAATAAATTATAATGATGTGAGTAAATTTATTAAAGAAATTAAAGATAGAAATGAATTGCTTTATATATTAAGAAATAGGGAGATTTTAACTAAATATGGTACTTTACAAGAAATTAAAGATAATATAATAAAAGTAGATCAATACTGGGAAGAACTTGTAAAGGTTATGGAATTTAATCAAGAGTTTATAAATAAAAATAATAATAATATAAAAAAATTTTTACTTAATAATGGAGCAGAATTAGCATTGAGTTATTATAGGAATTGTTCAAGTAAAACAATGAAAAATTCATATAAACTAATTGTAAAATCAGAAATTATGGGAGAGTTTAAAAAATTAAAATATCACACAGATGATTTAAAAAGAGAATTGAATTTTGAATTAGAAGAGTCTCAAATAAAAGAATGGACCATTAATAATATTTCTTTGCAAGATGGAGATATAGAAGTAAATGAATATGATGATTTTTACAGTACAATGGTATTAGGAGAAGAACCAATGCGTACATGTCTATCTTATAAAGATGGAATGTATAATAGATGTCTATTAGCTTGTTTTGATAGTAATAAGAAAATTTTATATGCAAAAGTTAATGGTAAAATAGTAGCAAGAGCAATGGTTAGACTTACTAAAGGTACATATCAAGATATACAAGAAATACAATCATTATCTTTTGTTGATGTGGAAAATATTGATATTAGTGACATAGAAGAAAATAAAAATGAAAAATTAACTATATTTTTAGAAAAAGCATATATTTCTGGAATATCAACAGATTTAGTTAATAAAGCTGAAAAAATGTTTATAGAAATATTAGAAAATAAAGCAAAAAGAATGAATGCGTTATTAGTTTTGAGTAATTTTTATACAGATATAGTTAAAAAAGATTATATATCTACAAGATATTACATGTATATATCAAAATCAAAAGCAGGTTCACAATATTTAGATAGTTTAAATGGACAAGCTACAGTATCTGATGAAGGGCAATATAAAGTAAATAATTTTTTAATATGGAAACCAAAGGTAAATGAAGAATCAATATTTGAAGAAAGTATATTTGGAAATGGAGGAAAATAAAATATGGAATGTAAAAAATTTAATTATAAAAAATATAAAGATTGTTATTTTGAGGTTGGGAATTATTTTTATAATTCCCAATCAATGTTTATACAAATAAAAAATAAGGAATATGGAGACCTTTATACTGCTACAGTTAATATGCCAGATTATTTGTATATGCCTGATACAGCAACAATAAAGAATTACTCTGAAAATAGTGGCATGACAAAATTTTTACAAAAATTAGGAGTAATTGAAGAAATTTATAGTAGAAGAAAAAGTCATCCACGAGCATCAGATAGTGAAACAATTGATTTTTGCCAAATAGATATAGAAAAACTTAAAGAATATAGTAAAGAATTTAATTATGAATGGAAAATTTAATAAAAGAAAGGAAAAATAAAAATGGAAGGTATAAAAAGAATAAATGATATGGCTAAAGGGCAAAAGGATTTTGTATTATTAGAAATAGTCAAATATTTAATAAATAGAACTGATATGAATGAAAAATATTTAAATGAAGAAAAAACTTTAAAAGGTATGGCTGCATATATTCGTGATGAAATATTAAAAGATATTTGTAAAAAAATGAATAGTAAAAATCCAATAAATTTGGCACAAGACATTAAATACGATGGGAAAGATGCAAAATGTTTAACAATGGGAATGTCAGAAGAAAGGACTTATGAATTAGCAATAAATTATTTTAATAAAAGTAATGAAGAATTAGGAATAAAATTAGAAGAAACAAAGAAGAAGGAAATAAAAAATAATAAGGAAGATGATGAATTTGGATCAATTTTTGGAACTATAACAGAAAATACAAAAGAAAAGAAAGATGAAATTGAACAAATTTCATTATTTGCAGCATAGGAGGACAAGACAATGTATATACGAAAAGAAATAAGAGAATTTATGGAAAAAATGCCTAAAGAGATGAAACTACCTAAACATTGGAGAAAATTTATACACGAATATGATGTAGAATACAATTTATTAATAAAACATGGAAAAGAATATGAATGCACTAATTGTGGTAAATATTTTTATAGTGAGCAAGTTGAAGGTAAAGGTTGTTGGGATATATGTCCCTTTTGTCATAATCAATATGATGTAAGAAGGAGTAATCTAAAAAATTACTTCTTTTTATATGATTTAGCAATCGTAGATAATATAGATAATAAATTAGTATTACGATATTTTGAAGTAAAAAGAAACTATAATTATAAAAAAAGAAGATTTGAGGATAATGTTGTAGAATATGCTAGAATTGTTCCAGAATTAGATATTGAGTTAGTAAATGATAGATTTGTTAAATATATGGCATTTGAAAGAGTATATCATACTAAAAAAATAAAAAAGTGGAGAGTTTTTACAGGAATGTATGGATTAAGTCAATATTATAAAGGAATCTATTTAGAAAATATGGATGAAAAAATAAAAGGAACAATTTATCAATATGCACCACTAACAGAAGCAGTAATGTATTTAGGAAATAATAAGACAGACTTTTTAAAAGTATTAGAAAAAGCAAAATATCCTAGTTTTGAATTATTAATGAAAATGGGATTAAAAAAATTAGCTTTAGATTGCCCAGAAAACTTTAATGTGAAAGGAAATTTTGAGAAAAGATTTGGAATAGAAAAAGAGCTTTACAAATTTATGAAAAAACATGATATTTCATATAATGAATTACAAGTGCTACAATTAACAAAAAGAGCTAATATGGATAAAATACAAAGATTATTAAAAATATCACATTCTAATATAGAAGATCTTAGAAGGACAAGTCAATATATTGATTTAATCAAATTAGAAGAATATTCAAAAACACAGAAATATTTTTCAATTCATAATTATTTAGATTATGTTAGAAATTTGGAAAAATTGGAGATACCACTGACTAAAAAGAAATTACTTCCTGAAAACTTTATTGAAGCACATGATATAAGTGTAAGTAAAGTTAAAATTGTAGGAAGTAAAGTCTTGTGTAGGAAAATTAAACAAAGATATAATGAATTGGAAAAAAACCAATATAACAATGATATGTTCTTTATACGACCAGCTAAAACATTAAATGATATAAAAGATGAAGCAAAGCAACAAAACAATTGTGTTTATACAAATTATAGTGAAAGTTATGCTTGGGGAGATACAGATATATATTTTTTAAGAGAATTAAAAAGTCCAAAAAAATCATTAGTTACAGTTGAAGTACGAAATAATAAAATTAGACAGAAATATCAAGGGGGAAATGAACTAGTTACAGAAGAACAAAAAAATTTTTTGAACTTGTGGGAAAAACAAGTAATACAAAAGGTAGCTTAAAAATTAGTAGGAGATATTTTCTCCTACTAACACTAATAATAAGCATAAAAAAGTACATTGAAATAGTGTATTTTTCTATGCTTATTATTAGAATAGAAAAAATTTTTTTTGAAATTGTAATTTTAAAATAATAAAGACTAAAATATAGACATAGGCCTATAAAAATAAAGGAAGGAGAATCATATGGAAGAAAATATTAATTTTGCAGATATTATTAAAATATTGATAGGAGATAAAAAGTATCTTGAATTTTTAACAAAGATAGCCAAAGAAAATGGAGATAAAAATATACCAATAGATGAATTTTACAAAACCATATTTAATCAATATTGCTTTATTATTTTAACAATAGGATTTTCAAAAAAAGTTGAAGTAGATAAATATAAATTGAAAACATCATCATGTAATATAGAATTATCAGCAAATGAGATTGCTATTGATTATGAAGAATATATAAAATTAATAGAAAATAAAAAGTTTGAATGGATTAGAAAAATCATTTAAAAATAATATTGTTTACATAATTTTATAAAAAATGCTATAATTATATTGATTATATGTTTTTCTAAAGGAGGGAACTATATGGTTAATGCAATTATAGCAGATGATAACAAAGATTTATGTATGACACTAGCAAATGAACTAAATGTTACAAAAGAAATGAAAGTACTTGAAATGATAAATGATGGTACAAAAGTGATACAGGAGATAAAGAGATTAAAACCAGAAATCATTATTTTAGATTTAAAGATGCCAGGAAGAAATGGATTACAAATTATAGAAGACATAGAAAATGATGATTCAATAGAAACAAAAGTAGTTGTATTTTCAGGAGAAATGAATTATATTGCTAAAGCTAAAAACTATAATTGCGTAATCAGTTATCTGACAAAAATATTATGTTTTGAAGAAATAGGGGTGAGAATAAAGCAAATAGCACAAGATATAGGAGGAAAGAGTATTAATCAAAAAATATTAGAATATTTGTTAGATTTGGGCTTTTCAACATCTAAACAAGGAACGATATATTTAAAAGATTGTATTCGTATATTTTTATTAAAAAGAGAAGAAGAATGCAAAGTAAAAGAATTGTTTAAAATGGTAGCAAGTACAAACCAAGTTCCAAGTTATAGAGTAAAAAATAATATACATACTTCAACACGAACAGTTTGGAATTTAGGAAATCAAGAACATATTATAGATAAATTGAAACTAGGATATACTGAAGAAATGTCGCCTAAAAAAGTAATAACAATGGCACAATATTATATAGATATAGATTAAACAAAAAAGTCTTAACTTCAAAATTACTAATAAAGTTAAGGCTTTTTCTTTTTAGATTTGATTTTATTAATTTCTTGTAAAGTCTGATCTAAATTATATTTTAAATGAATATAAGAAATTCTCTTTTCTAAATCAGTTTTTTTCTCTTTTCTGTTTTTATAAGTATTTCGCTTAATTATCATATTTCCCACCTGGTGAGCATTATATGACAGAAATACTTATAATACTGGAAAGGTATTAATAGTTATAATTATATAGAAAAAGTTGTAAAAATAAATGGAAAAGTATAAAAAAGTACAAAAAGGTATCGAAATAAAAGTAACTAAAATTACTATTTATTTCGATTAATCCATTCTATAAATTCTTCTTGTGTAATTTTGTGTGATTTATAATTATGGACCTTTTTCTTTCCAATTTGTTGAAAATGTTTATAATCTAATTCATAATCTGTAATATCCTTATACCTAGAAGCCTTATATGCTTTATTATTATAGACCTGAGTAAATAGAGAAAGAGCGACATCATTATTTTTAGATTCCAAGTATTTTTTATTTCTACCAATTTGCTTACAAGTTTTTGTATTATAACCAGGAGCAATATTGTTACAATAGTTGGTGTTACGATTAGAGGTTATAAAATATTTACCACAATAACTACAAATTTTTAAAATGATATTATCTTTTATAATTTCACTTAATTCAAATTTTAAAAGAGAAGATATATCATTAGGAATATATAAAGAATTTGAATAAGCAGTACATTGTTTATTTTTTATGAGATTAGCAAGTTCAAATTCAGTACAATTAGAATCATCAACATCTGATAAAGTATTTAAGCGAATTATTTGAAGTGAATTACTTTGCAATAAACTAGGATTATCAGGCAAATATTCTAAAATACATAATCTTTCAAATGGTGTAAAATTAGCAGTTTTCTTATTAGGAGAGAAAACACAATAATCTAAAATGCTATTCATATTTTTTTGATAGGAAATTAGCGATTTTTTATATTTTTTTACTATCTTTTCTACAAAAGAATGATACATAGAAGAGGAACATTTACCATCCTTAAATAATGAGATTAGTTTTTTATTTTCTAATCCAAATAAACAATATTTATTGAAAAACTCAATAAGGTTTTCTTTATTTGAAAAATCTGTATTTTGAAAATCAGTAATAATTGTGCCATAGTCTTGATAGAAAATTTTGTATTCATTAGATAAAGTAAAAATATCACTTTTTTTATCATATAAAACATCTAATTTTATAATAATTTCACTATTATTTTCAGGACTAATAGCAATACCAAGATTACCAATTATAGTTTGCAAATACTGGTCTTTTAACATTTTTATACCTCTTTTTTACAAAGACAGAAAATTTAAAAAATAAGAAATTCTGTCTTTAGCAATAATTAATCAATTTTATTGACTTTAGATAAAAGGAATTTTATAATTTATCTATAAATTACAAAAACATTTTGAAACAGTAACTGTCTTTGTAATTTTAAAAGGAAATATATAGTATAATTATAAAATCCCCTTTATTCATCTTCCAAATTATACTATATATAGCCTTAAAAATCAACATATATAGGGATTTTTTAAAGATTCCTATATCTAACATCATGGAAAAAACAGTGTAAACAGATTTTGAACTATTAAATGGAAGGAGGCAAGTATAGTGTGGAAAAAAGAGAAAAAATTGAAGAAATGTATTTTATACAAAAGATGTCTTTAACCAATATAGCAGAAAAATTAAATGTATCAATTAGTTATGTTTCAAGATTATTAAGGCAAAATAAAAAATATCATGAGGAACAAGAAATAAGGAAACAAGAGAATCAACTAAAAAGAAAGAAAAAACAAAAAGAATTAATTTATAGTCAGAGAAAAGAAAAAGCAAGACAAAGATTACTTGAAAATCAAGCAATGAAAAGATTGCATGAACAAGCAACAAAAGAAATGTCAAAAGGAAGAACACTAGGAAATGAAACACTTAGAAGATGGTGTAGTTTATACAATTACAATAAAGATAAAAACTGTTATGAGTTTAATACCAATGAAGCACTAAAGCCTAGAGATTTCCCATTATACATAAAAGTATGATATTTTTTAATGGCTTATCTATGATTTGTACGAAACCTTTGAGATTGTAAGACAAGCAAGAAAATATTAAAAATTTTTTTTGAAATGTACTTTTAAAGTAAAAGTATATAAAATCTTGTTATAACAATATTTAAAATTATTAAATTATAGGAAAGGGAGTATGAAAAATGGATAAGAAAGAAATAAAAGTAGGAATTTATATGAGGTTTGGAAGTGAATCACAGCTAAAGAGTTATGAAAAAAATAGAAAGAATGCTATAGTAGAAAATGAGCTAGAAAGTAATTTAGCATTATTACAAATTTATCAGTTAGAAGATAATTTTAAAAACAAATTAAGTAGACTAGACAATAAGATAGCAGATGATAAAGTAAAAGCAGTAATTTATACTAATGATGAAGATTATTTAGATGGTAGAAGCAAAAAACTAAATAAAATTAAAAAGTTTTGTAAAAAGAAAAAAATAGATATTCAAAAAGAATATTTAGATTCATCTTTAGTAAATTGTTATAAAAAGAAAGACTTAAATAATATGATTATTGATGCTAGTAACAAAAAATTCAATACAGTTATATTGCTTAATTCAAAAGATATGGGAGAAAGCACATTAATTAATACACATATTATTAATGAGATTTTTACTAAAAATGGTATTAGATTTATTGATATAGAACAAAAAGTAGATACTAATTTTGATGGAACACTTGTCATGTATGAAAATTTGGCATATCAACAACTTATAAATTTTATAAATACTGAAGAAAGAAAAATGAGAAGTGAAAAAATCAAAATAGGCAAAGAAGCAAAAAAACGAGAAAAAATAAAATAGTATAAATAGAAAAGTCAGAGATGGCTTTTTTATTATGCTCGGAAAAGGAGAAATGGAAAATGGATTATATTTTAGCAATAGGTTATGTAGAAACAGTAATGCTAGAAATGAAATGGAAAAAAGAAAAAGAAAAATTAACTATGGAAAATATAGAAAGTAGATTAAGCACATTATTAGATAAAAAGAAAGAGATAATAATCGCTTATGCAAAAATAGCATATAACAATATAAAAAATAGTAAAAAAGAGGTTACAATAAGAGAAATGGAAGCACAAATACAAATTTTAAAAGATGAATATACAATAAACGAATTAATAGAAAAGGCTAAAAAGCTATAGGAAGGGAAAAGATTATAATGTTTTTAATAGGAATAGTTATAGGATGTGCAATAGGAAGTATTATCACATTACTTTTGCATTGTTGCTTGATATTAGCAAAAGAAACAGATTACGATAATGAACAGAAATACAATGCAAAAAAAGATTAGATGTACTAATATTTTAAAGCTAAATTTCATACAATTAACAGAGGTGAACTGCAGTGGAGAAAAATCAAAAAAAAAGTAATTCTAAAGACAAAGAAGAATATAAAGTTTTTGTTGAATATGACCATGAAGGCTACAGTTTTCAACAAATTATGGAAGAAATACTTTTGAAGAAAATTGAATTAAAATAATTTTTTTTGAAATGTTAAATTAGAATATTTTGTATTATCATTTATAGGATAGGTAATTACAGGAAGGAGGAAAAATTGGATGTAAAATATTCTAATGTGAAATATATTGTTGCATTATATATGCGTTTAAGTAAAGATGATGGAGATAAAGAAGAAAGTGAAAGTATAACAAATCAAAGAAAAATTTTAAGAGCATTTGCAAAAGAAAATGGCTATGAAATATATGACGAGTACATTGATGATGGATATAGTGGTACAAATTTTGAAAGACCTAATTTTAAAAGACTAATTAAAGATATAGAAGATAAAAAAGTTAATATGGTTATAACAAAAACTCTGGCAAGATTAGGAAGAGATTATATTGAAACAGGAAGATTAATAGAAAAGTTCTTTCCAGAAAATCAGGTAAGATATATTGCTTTATTAGATGATGTCGACTCTTTTTTAGATTCTAGTACAGATATGGTAGCTTTAAAAAATCTTATGAATGATTTTTATGCTAAAGAAACATCAAAAAATGTAAGAAAAACTAAAAATAGAAAAAGAAATGAAGGATCCTATTATATAGGATATGCACCATTTGGCTATGATAAAGTAGATAGAGATGGTAATTTAAAAATCAATGAATTACAAGCAAGTATTGTAAAAAGAATTTTTAATGAATATATTTCTGGAAAAGGTACATATCAAATTGCAAGAGGATTAACAAAGGATGAAATAAAAACACCAGGACTTATGATGCAAATAGCTACTACTGTAAAATATCAAACACCTAAAACTAATATATGGGATTGCACACAAGTAAGAAGGATTTTATTAAATCCAATTTACATAGGAACTACAGTACAAAATAAAATTAGAAAGGTTAGTTATAAAAGTAAAAAAAGAATAAAAGTTCCTAAAGAAGAGTATGTTATTCAAACTGAACATCATGAACCTATTGTAGATAAAAAAACATGGGATTTAGTACAAAACATTTACAAAAAAAGTAAAGGAACAAGAACAGGAAAAAGTGATGAACTTTTAAAACCTTTTTTATACTGTCATCATTGTAATAATAAACTATCAATTATAACACATACAAGACATAATAAAAGTGGAATAAAAAAATCAAAATATGTTGTATGTCCTACAGCAATTAATATAAAATCAAATAAATCTTGCTATAAGCAGTATAATTCATATCAAAAAATAGAAGATAAAGTACTAGATAAAGTTTCAAAAATCTTAAAAAAATATATAGATTCTGATTTCTTTAATAATGAGGAAATAATAGAAAAAATGATTAATACTCAAAAAGGAATGGAAGAATTATTGCAAAAAAAGGATAAAGTGAAATTAGACATAGAAGAAATTGATAAAAAAATCAAAATGTTATATAGTGATAGATTAAATGGTTTATTGCAAGAACAAGATTATACTTTTTTTTCTGAAGATTTGCAAAAGCAAAGAGAAACACTATCACAACTTAAAAACAATATACAGGAAGAAATATTAAGTTATCAAGATAAAAACAAAATACAAAGAATTGAACAAGATTTAAAAGACAACATTCAAATCATGGTAGAAAAGAAAGAATATACCAAAATGGATTTACACAAATTACTAAAAAGAGTTGAAATAGATAAAGATAAAAATATTTATATATTTTTCAAATTTTATGAACTTAATTGTATAGAAGGTGAAAAGAATGATGAAGCAAAGAATATCTAATATTGCTATATATTTAAGGCTAAGCAAAGATGATAATGACAGAGAAGAAAGTGAAAGTATAAAAAATCAAAGAGAAATGATATATAAATATATAGAAAATAATTTTATCTATGATAACATATATGAATATGTAGATGATGGATATTCAGGTTCTAATTTTAATAGACCAGA
This sequence comes from uncultured Clostridia bacterium, assembly GCA_947642355.1. GTDB lineage: Bacteria > Bacillota > Clostridia > TANB77 > CAG-508 > Scatovivens. The sequence continues at coordinate 1,402 of CANRSD010000043.1, read as the reverse complement.
TTTTAAAAGAATGATACAAGAATTAAAAGAAAAGAAAATATGTTTAGTTATTACAAAAAATCTAGCAAGATTTGCGAGAAATTACATAGATGCAGGAGAATATATTGAAAAATTCTTTCCTAATAATAATATTAGATATATTGCGGTATTAGATGGTGTTGATACAAATGAAGAAAAAATGGAAAATGATATAGCACCATTTAAAGGATTGTTTAATGAAATGTATTGCAGAGAAACTTCAAGAAATATTAAAGCAACAAAAAGAAAACAAATAAAAGATGGGGATTTAATTAGACCAATAGCACCTTATGGCTATATTAAAAATCCAGAAAATCCAAAAGAATTATTAATAGATAATGAGGCAGCAAAAATTGTAAAAAAAATTTTTATGATGAAATATGAAGGTTATACTGCTAAGCAAATTGCTAATTACTTAAATGAAAAAAAGATAAAAACACCATCACAATATTTAAATGTTTTTAGTGGTAGAGAAATAAAGATTTGGACTGGTGATGGTGTTTCAAGATTATTGTCAAAACCAGTATATGTAGGCGATAGTTATTTAGGAAGAAGCACAAATATAAATTATAAAACAAAGAAAAAGATTTATTACAATAGGAAAGATAGTGTTTTAATAAAAGAAGATCATCCTGCAATTATTAGTAGAGAGATTTTTGATGAAATACATAATAATAATAAATATAACAATCAAAAAAGGAAGAAAGCAAATGTTAGTACAAGAATAGGAGATTATATTTATTGTGGTGTTTGTGGAAGAAAGATGGGCAAAAGAAATAGAAAAGGAAAAATTAGTTTACATTGTTCTGCAAATAGATCTAGTGAAGAAATATGTGATAACAATTGTAGTTATCAATATGAAACAATAGAAAAATATATAATAGAATCTTTAAATGAAGAATATAAAGATTTTATAAAAGAAAGTAAATATAGAATTTCAAAAAAAATTCAAGACAAGAAGGAAAGTACTATATTAAATCAAAAGAAAAAATTAGAAAGTGATTTAAAAAAAGTAGTGTCAAAAATTTCAGAATTATACAGTTATAGACTGAATGGAAAAATTGCAGAAATGGAATATAAAGAAAGATATACAATGTTGATAACTGAAAGAGAGAAACTACAAAATGAAATAACTTCTGTTAATAATGACATAAACGAATTACAAGATGAAGTAAAAGTGAAAAATAATTTAAGAAATGCAAAAAGAAAAATAGATAGAATTAGTATGAATAAGTTTAAATCAGAAGATATAGATTTATTTATAAAAAGAGTTGATTTAAAATATAATGATATATTAATAAAGTTTAAGTTTAAAAAGTAAAAATTGGTAAAGAGCCAATTTTAAAAAAGTACTTTTTACTGACATCCTAATCATCAATTGACC
>CANRSD010000042.1 GCA_947642355.1 uncultured Clostridia bacterium | reverse complement strand
TTTCTCCTTCTATTTTCTTTCCTACTATTACATTATTTTCTTCATCTATTTCAAAGCTATGTTCTTTATATTCTCCATCTATTGTTCCTCCTACTACATCTACATCTATTCCTTCTAATTCATTTAATGTATTTTCTATATCTTCTTTACTTAATTCTTTTCCTACTTTATCTTGTTCCATTTGAAGGTTTGCAATTTTTAATTCTATCTCTTCTTTTATTCCTGCTCTTTCTGTTTCATCTGCTGCTTTCTCTGCTTTTTCTATTATTCCATCTTCTCCTACTATTGCATTTAGAGACACTCCGTGCTAAAATAAGCAGTATGATAATCGTGCTTTTATTCTCTTATGACGAATTCTAAAACCGTAAAGTTAAATTTTTATTAAACTAACTTTACGGTTTTTTATATTATTTTATCCAAATATTCCCTTTTTCTTAATTGGTGGTTGTTCATTCATAGTTTTAGCAAGTTCTACAAGTAAATTCCTTTGTACACTTGTTAATTTTTTGGGAACTTGAACTATTACTGTAAATACAAAATCTCCTCTCCAATTTCCTGAAATTGATTTAAATCCTTTATTTTTTATAATAAATTTAGTTCCTGTTGCTGTTCCATCTGGTATCTTATATTTTTCTTTATTTCCATCTACCATTGGAATTTCAATTTCTCCTCCAAGAGTTGCAGTAGTAAATGTAATTGGTATATCACAAAGTACATGTTCTGCTTTTCTAGAAAATATACTATGTTTTTTAACCCTTACTACTATGTATAAATCTCCATTTGGTCCACCATTTTTCCCTGGCTCTCCTTCATCCTTAAGTACTATAGTTTGACCATCATCAATTCCTTCTGGAACCTTCACTTTTATTTTAGTAGCCTTCCTTATGGTTCCTTTTCCTCTACAATCTGTACAAGGATTTTTTATAATAGTTCCTGTACCACCACAATTATTACAAGTTCTTTGAGTCGACATTTGCCCAAATGGTGTTGAAGCAACCTGTCTTACTGTTCCAGAGCCTTTACAGGTTTGACACGTCTCTGGAGCTGTACCTTTAGCTGATCCAGTTCCGATTACAACTTGAACATTTTTCATTTCTATTAATTGTAATTTCTTTTTCTACACCTAAATATGATTCTTCAAAAGTTATATCAATTCCAACTTTTAAATCATTTCCCTTAATTGCTGCATTTCTACTTCTACTACGATTTCTTGATCCTCCACCAAAAAAAGATGAAAATATATCTCCTAAGTCTCCAAAATCTCCAAAACCATCAAATCCAGTAGTATATGAATAATATCCTCCACCTTGACTACCACCTGCATATCCAGGACCATCAAATCCAAATTGATCATACATTTGCCTTTTTTGTTTATCTGATAATGTTTCATATGCTTCATTTACTTCTTTGAATTTCTTTTCACATTCTTCTTTATTATCTGGATTAGCATCTGGATGATATTGTTTAGCTAGTTTCCTATAAGCCTTTTTTAATTCATCATCAGTTGCATTTTTACTAACACCTAAAACTTCATAATAATCTCGTTTCCCGTGCCATCTAAAGCCTCCATTCTTAATTTTAGAGAATTAGAAGTTAGTAAATATCTAACTTCTAACCTCTATTCTTTAACTTCTATTCATCTTTTTTATCATCATTTTCAACTTCATAATCTGCATTATAAACATTTCCATTCTCATCAGTTGTTGTACCTGTTGATTCTGTTGTGCCATTTGTACCTGCTTCTGCTGCTTTTTGTCCATATAGTTTTTCAGATAATGCATAAAATACTTTTGTTAATTTATCTGTTGCATCTTTTATATTATCAGTATCATTTCCTTCTAAAGCTTTTTTCACATTTGCAATTTCTTCTTCAACTTTAGATTTCTCTTCTCCACTTACTTTATCTCCTAATTCTTCTAAAGTTTTTTCACTATTATAAACTAAACTTTCAGCATTATTTCTAACTTCAATTTCTTCTTTTTTCTTTTTATCTTCTGCTGCATGTGTTTCTGCATCTTTTATAGCTTGATTAATATCATCTTCTGATAAGTTTGTACTAGCTGTAATAACAACTTGTTGTTCATTTCCACTAGCTTGATCTTTAGCAGATACATGTACTATACCATTTGCATCAATATCAAATGTTACTTCAATTTGTGGCACTCCTCTTGGTGCAGCAGGAATTCCAGTTAAATGAAATCTTCCTAATGTTTTATTATAAGCTGCCATTTCTCTTTCACCTTGTAAAACATGTACCTCAACTGCAGTTTGGCCATCAGCAGCTGTTGAAAATACCTGAGATTTCTTAGTAGGTATTGTTGTATTTCTTTCAATTAATTTTGTAAATACACCACCATAAGTTTCAATACCAAGTGATAATGGAGTTACATCTAATAACACTAAGTCTTTAACATCTCCTGATAAAACACCACCTTGAATACCTGCACCAATAGCAACACATTCATCTGGATTAATTCCTCTATCTGGTTCTTTTCCTGTAATTCTTTTTACTACTTCTTGAACAGCTGGAACTCTAGTTGAACCTCCTACTAATAATATCTTGTGTAAATCATTTGCTGTAATTCCAGCATCTTGAAGAGCTTTATTAACTGGCTCTGCTGTAGCTTCTACTAAATCATGGATTAATTCTTCAAATTTTGATCTAGATAATGTTACATCTAAATGTTTTGGTCCTGTACTATCTGCTGTTATAAATGGTAAATTAATTTGTGTTTGTTGCATACCTGATAATTCTATTTTAGCTTTTTCAGCAGCTTCTTTTAATCTTTGCATTGCCATCTTATCTTGACCTAAATCAATACCATTTGATTTTTTAAATTCATCTACTAGAAAGTCTATAATTTTATTATCAAAATCATCTCCACCTAGATGAGTATTTCCATTAGTTGCTAAAACTTCAAAAACTCCATCTCCTATATCTAATATTGAAACATCAAATGTTCCTCCACCTAAGTCATAAATCATTATTTTTTGGTCTTGAGATTCTTTATCCATTCCAAAAGCTAAAGCTGCAGCTGTTGGTTCATTTATAATTCTTAATACTTCTAATCCTGCTATTTTTCCTGCATCTTTTGTTGCTTGTCTTTGACTATCATTAAAGTATGCAGGTACTGTTATAACTGCTTGAGTTACTTTTGTTCCCAAATAATTTTCAGCATCAGCTTTTAATTTCTGTAATATCATAGCTGATATTTCTTGTGGAGAAAATTCATCTCCTTCTATTTTTACTTTTTCAGAAGTTCCCATTTTTCTTTTTATTGAAATAACTGTATTTTCTGGATTAGTAACAGCTTGACGTTTTGCAATTTGCCCTACTAATCTTTCTCCATTTTTAGAGAAAGCAACTACTGATGGAGTTGTTCTATTTCCTTCAGCATTTGGTATAACTACAGCTTCTCCTCCTTCTAAAACAGACACACATGAATTTGTTGTTCCTAAATCAATTCCTATAATTTTTCCCATAATTCCTTTTTCCTCCTAATTTTTTTGGATTTTAAAGTTAGATTAAATTTCTCTCATTTCTAACTTCTAACATCTAATTTCTATTTATTATCCTCTTTTGTAAGATTTATATTAATAAAAATTAATAACTTTTTTAGTTAGCTACAATTACCATTGAATGACGAATAACTTTGTTTCCTATTTTATAGCCTTTTCTATATTCTTCAACAATTTCTTGTTCTTGCTTTTCCGAATCTTCTATATGACTCACAGCTTCGTGAAGCTCTGGATCAAACCTTTTTCCAATAGTTTCAATTTCTACTATTCCAAATTTTGAAAGCACATCAGAAAATTGTTTAACTACCATCTTTACTCCTTCTTGATAATTTGTATCTTCTGTTTTTACTAATGCTGCTTTTTCTAAATTATCCATTACTGGTAAAATAGAACTTACAACATCTCCTGTAATTTCAGCATACTTATTTAAGCTTTCTTTTTGAGTTCTTTTTTTGTAATTTTCAAATTCTGCAAAAAGCCTTTTATATCTATCATTAAGTTCTTCAAATTCTTTATTTGAAACTTCATTTGTTTTTGGAATTTCTTCTTTTATTTCTTCATTTTGATTTTTTTCCTCACTCAACTTAAAATCCTCCTTTTTTATAATCATCATTTATTTTTTTACTTATATACTTCATAACAGCAATAACCTTTGAATAATCCATACGTGTAGGACCTATAATTCCAATAGTTCCAATATCTTTTCCTTCCAACAAATGATTAAAAGTAACAATACTGAAATTTTTAAGTTCTTCCTTTTCTGATTCTTCTCCAATATAAATATTTATATCCTCAGCTAATCCTGTATTTAAAATATCTGAAACCAAATCTTTAGCATTAAGTACATTTAAAAAATCCTTTGCTATATCAACTTTTTTGAATTCAGGCATATCTACAACTTTATTTGTACCTTCTAAATATACATCACTTGAATCATCTAAGATTTTATTTATTTCTTCTATTATTTTTCTTATAATATTAATTCCAGTTTTCATTTCTTCTGTAATAAATTCTTCAATTGGTATATTTATTTCATCTAATGGCTTACCTATTAATTTATTTTTAAATATAACAGTTAAATCAGCAATTTGCTCTTCTGAAATGTCTTCATCAAATTTTATAACAGATTCTCTAATAATACCTGAATCTGTTAATATAACTGCCATAAGTACCCTACTACCTAATAGTACAAATTTAATATCAACAATCTCATGTTTATTAACATTTGGACCTATTGCAATTGTAGTATAATGTGTTATTTCAGAAAGAGTTGTTGTAGCAATTCTTGTAAGTTCTTCTAAATCATTAACTTTATGTTCAAGCTTTTGTTTAATAAATTCCATTTCAACTCTACTTAAAGAATCTTCTCTTAAAAGCTCATCAACATAATATCTATATCCTTTTTGAGAAGGTATACGTCCACTAGATGTATGAGTCTTTTCAAGAAAACCTATCTTTTCAAGTTCTGCCATTTCATTTCTAATAGTAGCACTACTGCAATTTAATTCACCTTTTTTTACTAAAACACCTGAACTTACTGGTTCTGCATTATCAATATACTCCTCAACAATTGCCCCTAGTATTCTCTTTTTTCTATCATCTAATTCTTTTGCCATTTTTACACCTCTATTTTATTTACAACAAAAATATTAGCAATCCTTTTATTAGACTGCTAATATATTATAACTTTTATTTGGCTTTGTCAAGTGTTTTTATAAAAAAAACTATTGCTTAAAAACAGTAATCATTTTTGATTTTAAACTTTCTGTTTTTATTTTTAATTCTTCAGAAATCTTTTCTAAATTTTCTATACTTTCTTTATCCAAATTAATCATCTTTCCATCATACATTACACTACCAAAAATATCATTTTCCATAATATTCACACTCCATTTTTATCTATTCTTGTACATTATCATCTGCAAGTTTTTCAATCTCTTTATCACCTATATCTTTAACCTCTCTTAGTGGTAATAATATATCTCTAGCACTATAAACTAGTTTTTGTGTTTTATTTTTTCCATCTTCTATTGTTCTAATTATCTTTGCTTTCTCTAATGCTTTTACCTTTTCTTCTGCGATCCTTCTTAAATCATTTCTTTTTTCTTTATCCAATATATCTTTTTTATCCATTAAATTTATTTCTGTTATTTGTTCTAAAATAATTGACATTTGATTATCTAATTCTACTGCTATATCTAGCTCATCTCTTAATCTTATTTCTTCTAATAAATCAACATTTAATTCAGAAATTTTGCAATCTTCATTAAGTTTATCTACAAAAGTCTCCATTCCTTTAACATAAAATTCTTTTCCTTGTAATGAATTTGCAATATCTATAATAATATTATCAGATTTACTTAAGTCTTCTGGAAGATTAAATTTTATTTCATCATTTTCTATACTTAATGATTTAACTAATAATCTTACTTGTGAATCTGTTAAATCATCTATTTTAGGCATTTGGACAATATTTCTCAAACTTACTTCTAAATCTGTATTTTCTATATCTTCTTTTTTTATTGAAAAATTTTTTGGAATAGACAAATCTCCATATTCATCTAAAGATATACTGCTCAAAAACTCTATTGTTTCTTGTTCAGATAATCCAAATTTACTTGATAATTCCATATATATCTTTTGATTTTTTATACCATATAATTTTGTACGAATACTATCCATAGTTGTTTTATTTTCCTGTAAAAGTTCATCTTGAAATTCATCTTTTCCATCAAAATTCCATTGCCTTATCTTATGTATATTATCTCTTTTAGTAATATCATTAATTTTACTATCTTTTACAGTTTCAAATGTTAATTCTGAACTTAAATATTTTACTAAATCTCTACTGATTTTTTTACCATTTACAGCAACTCTATTAGCTTTATTAGTTCTTCTTTCTTCTGATTTTTTAATAGCAAATTTAAGACCTTTTTTCGTTCCTTTATAACTCAATTTACCTAACTTTGCAGTACTCTTTAATGCTAACTTTCCTACTGTTTTTAATGTAAATGCAGATAATTTCAAAGTTGCTTTAGCTCCAACATATGAGGCTGTACTTAATGCTGTTGTTCCAACAGCTAGTGCACCCATAAGTAAATCATGTCCTTTTTTTCCATTTAATGATGCTTTATGCACATCAGAAATTACATTAACAATCTTTGATACCTGCTTCATTGTTTTTTGTACTTCTGTTCTATCATTAATAATATCATCACCTAATTCTAGTGCTTTTATTCTTAAATTTTTACTTGCTAATCTGGTTTGTTCTTTAATACTTTTCCCTAAAACTTTAGCTTCTTTTTTTAAATTAGCTAATAATGCATAGGTTTTTTCTAATATAACTTGTTCACTATCTTTTTTATTATATTTTATAGAAAATTCATGAATAAAATTAACAAATTCACTGCTAGACAAATCATTACTTTCAAATATATCCCATATTTTTAAATAATTTTTAACTGAGTCATCTCTACTATTATATAAATTTATAAACTCAGCTAGTTCTGCATACATAAGATATTTATCTGCATTAGGCTTTAATTCTAATTTATCTATTTTTAATTTTTCAAAATATTCTTTTATTTCATTTTGATTTATTTCTTTTGACATATTACATCGCCTCTCTAAAAAAATTAAACAACTTCTTCAAGTTCTAATCCTACACTTTGTCTAAGTTCCAAAATTTGTTCAACAAATGAAATAGTATCTTCTCTCATTTCATCTACAAACATTCTTGAATCTATATTATCCACTTTCTTATTGTACCTTTTCAAAACAGCATCATATCTTTCATTTCCTTTGAATATATTAGTAATCTTTCTAATTACTTTAGTTAAAAATCCACCTTCTTCTACAACGTCTATACTACTCATAATTAAAAATTCTCTATTAATTCTATTTTCAAAATCTAATCTACTAGTATTAAATTTATATTTACATTTTTCTATAATTTGTTCATATACATCATATTTATCTTTTAGTTCTTGTTTTAGTTTTTCTGACATTTGTAGAGATATTTTATTTTTTTCAACATCATTTACTACTTTTTGATAATTTACCATTGAAATTTTTTGATTCGCTCTAGCATCTTGAATTTCACTTTGAATATTAACATATTGACAATAAAATTCATCATATACCATATTTAATTTCTGAGTATAATGTGCAATTATAAGATTTGTAGTTTCTAAAAATCTGTCTTGTTTTTGACTATATTTTTGTGCTTCAGCTTGTAACAAATTATATAAATATTCAATTTTGTTTTTTATTAATTTTTCATTATTCCTTACAAAAATAGCTCCATTAATCTTATACATTGTTAATTCCATATCACAAATACTATCAATCATGTTTAAAAGTGTCTCACTTACTTTTTCACTCATTAGCATACCTCCACTATTCATCATAATATATAATATATATAAAACATACAATTTTCAATAAAACTATAAAACGTTACATAAATGACATATTATTGTAATTTTTTATACAAATTCCTCAAATACCATATTAGCAAAATCTAATCCTTTTTTTGTTAATCTTATATTATCTAAATCTACCTCTATTAATTTTTCTTTTTCTAACTTTGAAATTTCAAATCTAAAATAAAATAAAGGATTTATAATAAATTTTCTTTCAAATTCAGATATAGATATTCCTTCTATTTTTCTAAATCCAAGCATCATATATTCTTTCATTTTACTTTCTTTTGTTTGCTTTTCATTAATAATTACATTATTTTTTCCATCTTCTACATTATTTATAAATTTTTCTATATTATCTATATTAGAAAATCTTTTATTATCAATATATGAATGACTTGCTATACCAAACCCCAAATATTCTTCTTGATTCCAACAATTTAAATTATGTTTAGATTCAAAATTCTCTTTAGCAAAATTAGATATTTCATAATGTTTATATCCATTACTTTCTAAAATCCTTTTTGTAGTATGATACATTTGTCTTTCAATTTCCTCAGATGGTATATTCAAAATGCCTTGATTTACTTCTTTTTCCAATTCAGTTCCCTCCTCTAAAATAAGAGAATATAAAGATATATGACTAGGATTTAATTTAATTATTTGAGTTAAACTTTCTTTAATATCTTTTATATCTTGATTTGGTAAAGCAAGCATTAAATCAACATTTATATTATTAAATCCAACTTTTTTTACAATTTCATAGGTTTCTAAAAATTTTTCAAATGTATGTATTCTACCTATTTTTTTCAAAATTTCATTTTTTGTACTTTGTAAACCAATACTTATTCTATTTATTCCATATTTATAATATGTCTCAATTTTACTCTCATTTATAGTTCCTGGATTAATTTCAATTGTAATTTCTGCATCTTCAATTACATTAAATTTTTCTTTTAATTTTTCTAAAATCATAACTATATATTTTTCATCTATATATGATGGTGTTCCACCACCAATATATATGGTATTTACATCTAATCTTTCAGAAACATTATCAATTGTTTTTATTAAAGCTAAAATATATCTTTCTATTAACTTTTTATTTTTATTTTGAAATGAAACAAAATCACAATATTTGCATTTTTTTAGACAAAAAGGAATATGTATATAAATCCCTAGTTTTTTCATTTTCTTAGCTCCTCTGCTATATCTCTTATTTTCTTCATTCTATGATTTATACCAGATTTTCCAACTGGTTCTTTTAACATACTACCAATTTCTTTAAGACTAGCTTCAGGATTTTCAAGTCTTAAAATAGCCACCTCCTTTAATTCTGGTTGTAAATCCTCAAATTTTCTTTTACTTTGAATAAATTTAATATCTTCTATTTGTAAAATTGACGCATCAATTGTTTTATTAAGATTAGCAGTTTCACAGTTCACTATTCTATTAACATTATTTTTCATTTCTTTAAAAATACGTACATCTTCAAACTTTAAAACTGCCCTATTAGCACCAATACACGCTAAAAATTTGGATATTTGTTCTCCTTCTTTTAAATATAATATAAACTTTTGGACACCTTCTATAATTTTAAATTCAATCTCATAATTTTTACTTAAGTTTAAAACATATTCTGCATTTTTTCTATCTCCAAAATTAATTTCTAAATGGTAATTTTTTTCTGGTTCAGTTATCGAACCTGCACCTAAAAAAGCTCCCCTTATTATGGTTCTTATAATTTCATCTTTTTTTATATCTATAAATCTAGAAAAAATTTTATGAACTTCATCACTATTTATTTTTGCTAAAAAACACTTTCCTTTACTTCCAGGTTCATACTCAATTTGAAGATTAAATAAAATTTTAAAAAATCTCTCAATATTATACTCATTTTCTGTAATAAACTCTATTTTATCACAATTTGAAACAGCATTTCCAGTAAGAATATATCCTAAAAATTCTGCTTCTAATAATTCTTTATTTTTCCAATTATTATAATTACTTAATTCTTCTTTTATATCTGATGAATATGACATATTACTCCTTTTCTGCCATTATCACTCTATCATGATTAGATAAATCCTTATAGCATTCTATATTTTTAAATCCTGATTTTTTTAAAATATTCATAACTGATTTTTTCTGATTATACCCAACTTCTAACAAAAGCATTCCATTTTCTTTTAAATATTTCCTTGAATTATTAGCTATTATTCTATAAAAATCTAAACCATCTTTTCCTCCATCCAATGCCAATATTGGTTCATATCTTACTTCTTCAGAAAGTGTATTTATAACATCTGTTTCAATATATGGAGGATTAGAAACTATAATATCAAACTCTTCATTTATATTTTCAAATAAATCAGATTTTACAAATTTAATTTTGGCTTTATTTTTCTCTGCATTTTTTTTAGCTATATTTAAAGCATTTTCACTTATATCTGTTGCAACTATTTGCACATTATTTAAATTTTTACATAAAGAAACCCCAATTGCTCCACTTCCTGTGCATAAATCTAAAATCTTTTGAATATTTTTTCTACTTTGAAAAGCTTCTATTGTTTTTTGAACTAAAATCTCTGTATCTGGCTGAGGAATTAAAACATTTTTATCTACATAAAAATTAATTCCCATAAATTCTACTGAATTTATAATATATTGAATTGGCTCATTTTTAGAAAGTCTCTTTACTTTTTCAAAGAAATCTTTTTCTAAATTAATGTCCAATTCTTGCATATCATATATTAATAAATATTCTTTCTTGACATTCAATATATGTGAAAGTAACATTCTTAATTTAAGTTTACTATCTTCTATATTATTGTATAATAATATTTTATTACCTTCATATAAAGCATCTTTTATTTTCATTTCTTCTCTTATCACCACATATATTATAACATTTTATTTTAGATATAGCAATAAAATAGTAAAGTAATTAATGTTTACTTTACTATATATGAAAAGTATTTTATACTATTTAGTGCATGTTCTATATAATTACAATTTTCTCCAACTTCAATTAAAATTGCATATCTAGCTAAATCTTGATTATAATTTCTTTTTCTAATAAGTATTGGCATAAATAATCCAGGATACTTTTTATCAGCTAATTTTTGCATTTCAATTGCCCATTTCAAATCATATAACCATTCTTCATTTTCTTCATTAATTCCTATTACAAATCTTAATCTTGCAACTTCTTCTCCATTTATCATAATAGTACTTGCTTCATGTTCAATATCTGAAATTGCATCTCTATGAATATCTATAATTTTATTAATTTCAATATTTTCATCTAATATTTTTTGTACACCTTTTCTAGAATTATTATAAGTTTCTACTTTTACTGGATAATTATAATAATTTCTATCATGTATTACAGACATACCTTTTTGACTTAATATTTCTTCTAAATAATCTCCTATTTTTATTACATTATAATTATTATCTAAACTTTTATAAAATTCGTATTCTTTATATTCATCATTGCTTTTATAACTTTCTGTTCCATGAGTATGATATAATAATATTTTTCTACTCTCTTCTACATTAATATTATTTAATTTTTCTTCATTTAATTCTATTTCAGTTTCATTTAATATTTTAGTTCCTAATAAATATTTATTTTTTATTATATTTACTTCATCATACATACTATCTAATTTATTAATATTAAAATCATTTTTTATTTTCTCATATTCTTTTTGCATTAAATTTATAAACTTTTGAGTTATTTCATAAAATTTCGGATTATCTAATTTATCTAAATTAATTATTAAAGAATATAAATATTCTGATTTTTCTAAAATACTAGATACATTATTATAATTTTTATTATCATATATTTTTATTTTTTCATAATATTCCTCTACTATATTTAACTGATTTTCTATGTTTGAATTTATCGTACAAATTATTATATTATAATAATTTTTTAAATAATTATATCTTTCATACTTTATTAAATTTTCATATTCTTTAACAAGTTTATTATTTAATTCTTTATATTCCTGAGAAAACTTCTCTAATTTATTTTGATTATTTAAAATACTATCTATTTTTGAATATATATTGTAACTACTACAATCTATTGTTAGATATATACTAATAATAGTTACTAATATTAAACATATATTAGATTTTATTACTCCTTTATTCTTTTGTACATTTAATTGATTTGATAATATTCCCATTAATATAAAAACATAAGTTAATATATGAGTATACTCCATATCAACATCTATAGCACTATGAGTTACTATCATAAAAAACGCAAATAAAACAGATAAAATCTCCAAGTTTTTATGTTTTAACATATTTATAAAAATTTTTATTATAATTATAATAATTATTAAATAACTTATTAATCCCAATATTCCAAATTCTAAAACAACCTTGGCTACATAACTATGTACAAATTTTGATGTATAAGGATATGATTGAACTTCCTGATACTTAAATTTCCATCCATTTCCTCCTATTCCGTTTAATAAATTCCTCTTAGATAATTCTACTGTATTTTGAATCATTTCATATCTTTCTTTTAAAGTCTTATAATTAAAGCTTATATTTTGTACTTTTTCTACTAACTTTGTTGGTAAATATTTATATTTTAAAGCTTTTTCTTTATCATTAATAAACAAACTTTTTATAATTAACTTTTTAGTTGAATATGGATAATCTGACTTAAATTCAATTTTAATTTCTATTGTATCTTCTTTTGTGATTACATCTATTTGTTTTTTTCCATTGAATGTTCCAAACTTTATTTCTGTTCTATTTAACTCTTGATTTTTTTCATTTCTTTCTATTAAATTTATTGTATACGTATTTTCTATATTCTTTGGAGCTTTAGATTCTATATCAAATTCAAACAAATAGCTTTTATTTCCTTCTATATTATTAACTATTTTAGCTTTATAGTCTTCTTCAACTTCTTTATTAAATACTTCATATTCATCATATATATTTAAACCTATAATAACATATCCAATAAAAACTATTAAAAATACTGCATTTCTTATACTAAATAAATTTTTTATTTTAAAATTTATTTTTTCTATAATTAAATTTATTAAATAGTTTATAAAAATAATAATAGAAAAAATTATCCACATTAATAAATAATTTTGTGTATTACATAATTTTTCAAAAATTAATATAAATAATAATGACATTATAAAAGATTGTAGCATATTTTGTATTATTTCTAATCTTAATTCTTTATCTTCTATAACTATTATATAAAATAATAATAAAATTGGAAATAATACTAGAACTGCTTTACTATAAGTTAGTATTATTCCTATAATAAAAATTATTGTTATTGTTTTATACAGTGCTTTTATATCATTTCTTTCATATTTCAAATATTGATTTATATTTAAAAACATTACACTAGCTATATATACAGATAATACATTTGAATAACCAAATAATGATATAAGCCTATTTTCACCATTTATAAAATTTCCATCTTGAATTTCTTCAAAAATATTTTTTAATTTATTTGAAGTTATTCCATCAATACCTATAATTATAATAATTACAGTCAAAATAATTAATATATTAAATATTATTTGATTAATATTTTTTACTTCTTTTGAACACTCTCTAAATATTAAATAAATACTATATACATAAATATATTGTAATATTATTTGTATTGTACCATTTAAAGTAACATATCTATTACACACAAATGGTATAGCTGTTGAAAATACCAACATTAAAATTGCTATATCTAATTTATTTTGAATTATTTTTATTGGATTTTTTTGTATTATTCTGATTACCGCATATACTACTAACAATAAATATCCCGCTATTCTTACATATTTATAATATTTATTAGAATCACTTACAAATATATTAGAAATAGCTATTATCATTAATAACAATGTAATAATTATTTTATTTATTTTTTGTTTCATTTTTTATTGTTTCTTTTCCCCTTTTCAACTTATATAAAATAAGACTTTCTAATTTTATTTAGAAAATCTTATTAATTACATATTAATTTGTGTACTCTACACCTTCTATATATATACTAGAAGCACCCCATTTATCTGCTGGTATTTGTATTGATGAGTCTAAACCTTTATTAAAAATTAGAAATCCACCTTCTAAGCCATCAAAGAAATCTGGACTTATAGAAACAATTTTTTCTGAAAAAGTCACAGCATTATTAAATCCACTCCAATTTACCTTTTCATTTAATTTATTTTCTTCACATTTTAATCCAGCAGCATAAAATACAAATGGTCCCCATTCACATTCATGAGGAGAAAAGGTAATACTTTCTCTCAAAACCGATAATGAAATGTTTATTCCTCCGAAATTTAAAGAATTTGGAATCACAAGAGTTTGAATTCCATCTAAAAGTAACCCATATCCAAACACAGTTTCAGCAGTTTCAGGCAATACAAAATCATTAATTAAAAATTCTATATTAGAAACTGTCTTACCATCAATCTCTTCAGGAATTACTAACTTATCTATATCTAAATATAATTTCAATCCATAGGTACTTTTTTGATACTTATTAAATTCACTTAAATCCATTCCAGTTATTACTATAGTCCCATCTTCATTTTCATGATAAATCCATTCAATTTTTGATATATTTTCTTCTATTTCTCTAAAAACTTGTCCTATACTTTTATTTTGCTTATCTTGTGCTTTATAATATAAATCACCTTTAAAAATATAATAAATATCTCCTATTTCCCATGTTCCTTTTCCCGTAATAGGATTTTCTATTAATTTTTCTACATCTACAACATAATATATATTTTTGCTTTTCTGTGTATCTGTTTTTGTAAGTGAAAGTTTTGTATTAATAGAAGCAAGTCTTCCTACTACTCCAAGTTCTGGTTCTTCTATTACTTCTTTTATTATACCTTTTTCTTTTAAAAATTTTATTTCTTCTAATTCATTTTCTATATCTAGTTTATTTTCATACATTTCTAATCTTATTTTTTCTAATATTTCTGCTTGCTCTGTTGCTAATTTGGATTTATTTGCTTTTTTGGCAATTCCATTTTCTCCTGATAATAACGCAATACTTACTCCGAGCTAAAATTAAAAGTATAATAATTGTTATAATTAATGCAATTAAAGTTACTCCATTTTTCTTTTGCAATTTTTGTTTACCCCCTTTAATTTTTCATTAAGTATATTACTTAATGAAA
>CANRSD010000041.1 GCA_947642355.1 uncultured Clostridia bacterium | reverse complement strand
TGAAAATGGAACACCAGTAATATATGGAACATTAATTAATTTATTAGCAGAATTACGAAATTCATATGATACAGATAACAATATTTCAGAAATGGAAATTATCAAATTATACGAAAATGTTGACCTATTAATTATAGATGATTTAGGAAAAGAAAAACCAAGTGAATGGGGATTAGAAAAATTATTTACTATCATAAATAGTAGATATGAAAATAATTTACCAGCAATTATAACAACAAATTATAATCAAAATTCTCTAGTGGAGAGATTAAGTTTGAATGGAGAAATTGAGACAGCAAAGTCAATTATTTCGCGATTATATGAGATGTGTTATTTAGTAAAAATAGATGATATAGATCATAGAATTAAAAAGAAAAAAGTTAGTAATTGCGGGAACAATGACTAACTAAAAAGATTACTTTTTTAAATATTTTCGACAAAAATTATAATTGATTTTTACAAAAAAGTAAATAAAAATTGATAAAAAAATTAGGACAAGCAAGTAGCAAAATATTTACAAACTTGTCCTAATTTTTAAAAGAAAATGCATAGAAGATGAACAAAAAAGATCCCTCGGAGAGCCAAAAGGGTATTAGGGCATTTTGCCCTAAACAGCAAAAAGGGTGTCAAGACACCATGCTGGCGAATAAAGGGCACTAAAAAATCCACTTTATTCGGAGCAAATAAATTTGCTCAAATTTTCTGAAATTCGCTTTCGCTATTTCAGAAAATATAAAAATAAGAAATGGAGAAAAAATATGAGAGTAATTATGGATGAATTTGATCATGTATTTTTACCGTATTGGAAAATACTAGATAAATTAAAAATATTAAATATCAAAACTAAAAATGGAAAAGAGATAAGTCATAAAGATTTACGAAAGGCAATATCTGTTATGATGAAGAAACATCCTACATGTAGATGGAGAAGTGAAAAAATTAGAAGTAAAAGATATTATATTTTGTTTGAAGGATATCTATGGTTAGTATATGTATATTTTCAATCAGAAAAGAAACAAATAGATGCTGATATAGATTTCTTCAAAATGAGAATAGAAGTATACGAAGAATTCTTGAAAGTAAATCCTAAACCATTGTGGAATGAAGATATATACTTTTCGAATTTAGAAAATTATTTTCATAGAAAGAAAGATACAATACATAGAGCAATAGTGAAAATGTCTAAAGAAAATTCAGGTAATACTTTTACTTATTATGCTAATGATAAAATGATTGTTTCAAAAGAAGGTATAGAGTGGTTATGTAAAAATTGTTTTAAACAAAAATATTTGGAACTATTAGAAAAATATAAAATGGAATTAACAGAAAAATATATTGAAGCTGGATATGCTTATGATGAGTTTTTTGGAATTAATTAAAGGAGGTGATTGATTATGAGACAATATTTAAATCCAAGTCAAAGAAGAAAAAGTATAAAAGTATGGGTTTCTGATGAAGAAAGAAGTTTAATTGAAGCTAAAGCACACAATTACTGTTATAGGAGACTTGCACCATATATCAGAGATGCAGCAATTTATGAAAGAGTAACTAATTATAAAATAAAAGGAGAAGAAGAGATTATTAATGCATATTGTGAAAGCAATAAAGAAATTAATAGTATGGTTAAAGATGTAAGGCACATTTGCAAATTTGCTACTCAAATTTCAGAAGAAAATAGAGAAGAACTTCTACGTTTAATGAAAGCTATATACAAAATGCAAATAAAGATAAGAGATTTAATTACTAAAAAACTTGATTTGGAAATGTGTCAAGAAATAAATCGTAATAAAATTAAGTAAGAATTAACAATAGGACTATATTTTCATTATAGTCCTATATTAATTTTTGTTATAATAAAACTCAAAACTGTCGAAAAATGTAGAAAATAGAATTCGACAGATTAACCTAAAATATTGGCTATTTTATTGTTAAATTTTAAATTTTGTGATATAAAATATACTAGAGAGAATATAAATTTTAGTTGGGAGTATTAATGTATGAGTTTGGTGGACATATTAGATGAATTTAGAAAAGTTTTTGATAATGAGAGAGATAAGGGTACAGCATTTGAAAAATTAGTAAAAATATATTTAGAGAATGAACCTAAATATAGAGAAATTATTGATAAAGTATGGATGTGGAAGGATTTTCCTTATAGGGATAATATAGGAGATACAGGAATTGATTTAGTTGCTAAGACAATTTATGATGAGTATTGGGCAATACAATGTAAATTTTATGCTGAGGAACATGAAATAACTAAAGGAGATGTTGACACATTTTTAGCTACATCTTCTAAATACTTTTATGTAGATGGTGAAAAGAAGAAATACTCATATAGATTATTTGCGACTACAACAAATTATTACAATAAAAATGCTGAAGAAACATTGCAAGATCAAGACCCTCCTGTTGGAAGAATAAGTTTAGAAACATTATTAGAATCACAAATTGATTGGAAAAAATATTCTCCATCTAATAGTAAAGTAGAACTAAGAGATAAAAAAACACCAAGAAAACATCAAGAAGAAGCGATTAACGATGTTTTAAAAGGTTTCAAAGAATATGATAGAGGAAAATTAATAATGGCTTGTGGAACTGGAAAGACATATACAAGTTTAAGAATTGTAGAAAAACAATTAAAAGGAAAAGGAAATGTATTATTTTTAGTTCCATCAATTGCATTAGCTAGTCAAACATTAACAGAGTGGTCATCACAATGTAGATATAATTTTAATGCTGCAATCGTATGTAGTGACAACAAAGCATCGAAAGGGCAAGATTCTGTTGATTTAGGTTTTCCATCTACAACAGATATAAATAGATTAAAAAATTGGTCCGAAAAATGTAAATTAGATGGAAAAGAAATGAATTTTATATTTTCAACATATCAATCTATAGATGTAGTATCAGACTTTCAAAAATTAACAGATTACAAAATAGATATTATAGTTTGTGATGAGGCACACAGAACAACAGGTGTTACTTTAAGTGATGAAGATGAAAGTTATTTTGTTAAAGTTCATGATAATGATTTTATTAAAGCAGATAAGAGATTATATATGACAGCTACACCAAGAATATATGGAGATGTTGCGAAAGGAAAAGCAAATGAAGCTAATGCAGAATTATGTTCTATGGATGATGAAAGTAAATATGGTCCAGAATTTCATAAGTTAAGTTTTAGTGATGCAGTAAAACAAGATTTGTTAACAGACTATAAAGTATTAGTGTTGGCAGTAGATGAAGAATATGTAAAAAAAGAATTACAAGATTTACTAAAAGGAACAGATCACGAGTTAAGGCTAGAAGATTCTGTTAAAGTAATGGGATGCTGGAATGGACTTTCTAAAATTTCAACATGGGATGAAAAAGAAAATTTTGTAACAGACCCGTTACCAATGAAAAGAGCAGTTGCATTCTGTAATAGAATTGTTGATTCACAAAAACTAGTGGAGATGTTTAAATCAATTCAAAAACATGTTAAAGAAGATAAATACAATTTAGAAACTAAAAATTTAGTTAATGTAGATATAAGACATGTTGATGGTTCATTTAATGCTCTTGAGAAGAAAGAGTGTATTAATTGGCTTAAAGATGATATTGAAGATGGAAATTGTAGAATATTAACAAATGCAAGATGTTTATCAGAAGGAGTAGATGTTCCTGCATTAGATGCAGTTATGTTTTTAAATCCAAGAAGTAGTATGGTTGATATTATACAATCTGTTGGAAGAGTAATGAGAAAATCTGAGGGTAAGAAGTATGGGTATGTTATTTTACCAATCGGAATATCTGCTTCTGAAGATCCTGATATTGCATTAGATAAAAATGAAAAATATAAATTAGTATGGGAAATATTACAAGCATTACGAGCTCATGATGATAGATTTAATAATACAATAAATAAGATTGAGTTAAATAAAAGAAAACCAGATCAAATTGATGTAATAGGTATAGGTCAAAAGAATGAAGAAGATACGGATGATGGATATAAAAAAGTAAAAATAAAGAATAGTAAAAAAGTAATTGAAGGACAAATAAAAATTGATTTAGAGACATTTGATAAATGGAAAGAGTCTGTTTATGCAAAAATGGTAAAAAAAGTTGGCTCAAGAATATATTGGGAAAATTGGGCAAAAGATGTGGCAGAAATTGCTACTTCACATATGGATAAAATGAGAAAATTAATTAATAGTGATAATTATGAAATAAAAAAAGAAATAGAAAACTTTGTAATTGGTTTGAAAGAAAATTTAAATAATTCAATTACTCAAGAAGATGCTATTGAAATGTTAGCTCAACATATGATTACAAAACCTGTATTTGATGCATTATTTGAAAATTATGAATTTGTAAAGAACAATCCTGTTTCTCAGACAATGCAAAAAATGATAGATATTTTAGATAGAGAAATGTCTTTTGATGAAAAAGAAAAATTAAATAAATTTCACGAAAGCGTAAAAGAAAGAGCTCAAGGAATTGATAATGCAGAAGGAAAACAAAGAATAATATTAGAATTGTATGAAAAATTCTTTAAGATAGCATTACCAAAAGAAGTTGATAAATTAGGTATAGTATATACTCCACCAGAATGTGTTGATTTTATTATACATAGTGTAGAATATTTGATGAATAAAGAATTTGGAAAAAGTTTATCAGACCATGGAGTTCATATAATAGATGGATTTACTGGTACAGGAACTTTTATTGTAAGATTACTTCAAAGTGGTGTTATAAAGCCAGAAGATTTACTATATAAATATACAAATGATATACATGCAAATGAAATAGTTTTATTAGCATATTATATTGCAGCAATTAACATAGAAGAGACTTTTCATGAGTTGAGTAAAAAAGAAGAATATACACCATTTGATGGTATTGTTTTAACTGATACTTTTCAGTTATATGATGATAAGTATGAAAAGAATGAATGTATATTAGAAATGCTAGAAAAGAATAGTGAGAGAGCAAACAAACAAAAAGAATTACCAATAACAGTATGTATAGGAAATCCACCATACTCTGTAGGACAAAAAAGTCAAAATGATAATGCTCAAAATTTAAAATATAGTAATCTAGATAATGCAATTGCGAACAAATATGTAAAATATTCTGTTGCACAATCGAACAAAGCAACTTATGATGCATATATAAGAGCTTTTAGGTGGGCTACAGATAGGATAGAAAAGAATGGAATTATTAGTTTTATAACAAATGGGGCTTTTATTGACAATAGAGGAATGGATGGCTTTAGAAAGTGCCTATTAGATGAATTTTCATCTGTTTATGTATTTAACTTAAGAGGAAATCAACGAACATCTGGTGAGATGTCTAGAAAAGAAGGCGGAAAGATATTTGGTAGTGGAAGTAGAACACCTGTTGCAATAACATGTTTGATTAAAAATACTAATAAAAAGAATGATAGATTTATACATTATTATGATATTGGAGATTATTTAATTAGAGAACAGAAGCTTACGATAATAAGAAGATTTAATGATATTTCAAATATAGAATGGAAAATTATAGAACCTGATACAAATAATGATTGGATTAATAAAAAAAGTAATCAATTTGAAAAATTTATTCCATTAATAGATAAAGAAAAATCAATATTTGATATTAGTAGTTCAGGAGTAACAACTGCAAGAGATTATTGGGTTTATAATTTTAATAAAAGCAGTTTATTAAAAAATATGGAAACAACAATTAATACATATAATGAAGAAGTAAAAAAAGGTTTTTCTAATATTAATGATATAAAAAAATTAGTTACAAATGATGAAACGAAGATTAGTTGGTCAAGAGCTCTATTAAATTCATTAAAAAATGGAAAAGAAAAGGAATTAAATTATAATAATGTAGTTAAATCATTATATAGACCATATTGCAAAGAGTACTTTTACTACTCGATAGATTTTAATGAATGCCAATATAAAACAAGAAAATTATTCAAAGAAAAAAATCCTACTATAATTATTAATGGCGCAAGTTCGGGAAAAGAATTTTCTTGTTTAATGACCGATGAAGTATTTAATTTTCATACATTATCTACGAGTATGTCATTTCCATTGTATTATTATGATGATTCCGAAAATGGGCAGACTACTTTTAATGATAAGAAAAATAAATATGATGGTGTTTCGAATTGGATGTTAAACATAGTAGCAGAAAAATATAATTCTATAGATATAACAAAAGAAGATATATTTTATTATGTTTATGGGATTCTACATTCAAATGATTATAGAGTAAAATTTGCATCTGACTTGAAAAAAAATTTGCCACGAGTTCCTCTTGTTGATAAATATGAAGATTTTGAAAAATTTTCGAAAAGTGGTAGAAAACTATCAAAATTACACTTAAATTATGAAGATATTGATGTTTATCATAATTGTTCACTTTCAATTTTAAAAGAGGATTATAGAGTGGATAAAATGAAGTTTGGGAAAAACAAAGATAAATCTATTATCTTGTATAATGACTATATAATAATTTCTAATATTCCTATGGAAGCATACAATTATATAATAAGTGGTAAATCTGCTATAGAATGGATAATGGAAAGATATGCAATTACAACGGATAAGAAAAGTGGAATTACTAATGATCCAAATGATTGGTGTAAGCAAGTAAATGATGAAAAATACATATTTAATTTATTATTAAAAGTAATAAATGTATCAGTTAAGACTGTTGATATAGTTAATTCACTACCAAAATTAAATTTTGATGAATGATAGGGGAAAATAATGAGCGATAAGAATAGAAATGCAAGTGCAAGTGCCTTTGGATGGCAATTTCAAATAAATATGGCTATATATTTAATGATTAAATATTTTGGGAAATTCAAAGAGATGAAGATAGAAGGAGAAAAAGAAGATATTGAAATATCATTAAATAACAATAGAAAAATTTATGCTCAGGCGAAATCAAAGCAGAATGTTAGCGATGGAGATACAACTTCATATTCAACAAAGTTAAAAGAGGCTTTGGAATCATTATCAGATGTAAAGGATAATGATTCTGAAAGTTTAATATACATAAGTAATCTAGAACCTAATCCATTGAATTCTGGGACGAATGAATTTGAATTAGTATCTTTTCTTAGATATGATGAACTATCAGAAGCATCAAAAGAGAAAATAGATGCTCAACTTAAAAAGTTAAAAAATAATATAGACAAAGATAAATTAATAATTGCGAAGGTACCTTTTTTTAGTGAAGACAAAGATACTAGACAAAAATTTATAATTGCAAAACTTGATGACTTTTTAACCTTTATTAGCTCAGATTTATTACAATATAAGAATAGGTTTTTAGAAATGTTAGAATCAGAGGCTTATCATAATTCAACTCAAAACAATATGAAACTGAAAATAAAAAGAGAAGATGTTTTATGGAGGCTTTTAATACTTAAATTAGGAGATAGTAATTCATTAAAGTATGATGAGGACATGAAAATAGAAGAAGAAGATTTTTTTGAGGCATTAGATAAATATGACAAAATAATTAATTACAAAGAGGCTGATTTTAAAACATATAATAAGATAAGCAATTTAATAGAAAAAGTTAAAAATAATGAACAAAATATAAAAAGTAATGCTTTTATAACCCAGTATGAAAATGAGATATATGATATAGTTTTTGAAAATAATAAAAATGATAATATGGAAACTATTGAAAAAGCTTGTTCAAAAATTATAGCAAAGAGAATATTCATAAGAAAAGGAAATATAATGCAAATGTTTGAAAGGGCTAATCAATATGAAAATTAAAAAAGTTAATATTCAATGGAAAAATGAAAAAAGAGAATTTTTATTTGATGATAAAATTAATTTAATATATAGTAAAGATAATTCAAAAGGAAAAACGACATTATTAAGATCTATATTATATGGATTTGGTTATAATATACCAGCAACAGATGGAATCAAAACATTTGATGACTTCTATATATTAATAGAATATACTAAAGATTTACAAGTATATAAAATTGAAAGGCATGGAGATATAATATATTTTTATGTTGGAGATGAAAAGATAACATATATAATGCCAGAACAGATAAATGAATTACATGCTGAAATATTTAATATAAATGATGTTATGATATTAAATAATTTATTAGCAATTTTTTATATTGATCAAGAAAAGGGATGGACTCTTTTAAATAGAGGAATTATAATAGGAAAAAATAGATTTAATATAGAAGATTTCATTTCAGCATTATCCGAAAAAGATGTTACATCAATTAACAATGAGATAAAAAAAATTGAAGATGAAATAAAAAAATATAGAACATTAAAAACAATAGCTGAATATAAAAATGAAAATATAATTGAAGAAACAATATCTTACACAAAAAATGAAGATAATGAATTATATAGTAAAATTAACTTGTTAAAAATGAAAGCGATTGAAATCAAAAAGGATATTAAAGATGTAAGTATAATTTTATTAGATAATAAAAAAATAGTTCAGTATCTTGAAAAATTGGATATTTATGTAAAAATTTCTGATGAAAATTCAATAAAATTATCTAAAGATAATATTTTGAATTATAATGAAAATCAAATTTTTTATGAAACAAGAAAGAAAGAATTAGAAATAAGTTTGGCTAAAGTAAATAGTGAAATAAATAAAATTGAAAATGAAATAAACAATAGAAATCTTCTATTCAATGTAAAGACTGTTGCTGACGAAGTTGATGAAATGTTGAAAACTGTTAATATAAATGAAAAGCAAATTGATAAAATAATAGGGCAATTGACTAGAAGAAAACAAAAATTAGTAGAAGATTTACATAATGTTCTTTCGGATAATAATAAATATTTAGTATCTATATATGAAACTATTGAAAAATATGCTAAAGAATTAGATTTTGACAAATATATTAAAGATAATCAAAATTTTGTACTAACCAATCAACTAAAAGGGAAAACTGGTAGAATTTTAACGCAAATGGCGTTTACTTTTAAAATAGCTTATGTGCTTGAAATAAAAAGAAAATATGGGTTAATATTACCATTAATAATAGACTCTCCAAGAACAAATGAATTAACCGATGATAATTCTACAGCAATGTTAAAAATTTTAGAAAGGGATTTTAGTGAGCATCAAATAATATTTGCTTCTGTATACAAATTCGAAAAAATAAATAAGAAAGTTATTGAAATGAAAGAAAATTTATTCTATTAAATATTAAAATTTATAATATATTGAAATTGTACATTCAGATTATGTTAAAAATAAGGATAGTAAAAAATAAATAGGAAGGAGCCACATATGATTTACATTACAGGGGATACACATGCTGATTTTAGTAGATTTTTAATTGAAAAGTTTCCAATCCAAACAGAAATGACCAAAGATGACTATGTAATAATATGTGGCGACTTTGGTGGAGTTTGGACATTTGAAAAAGAGAATGTACAAGAAAAGTACTGGTTGGATTATCTAAACGAAAAGAACTTTACAACATTATTTGTAGATGGGAACCACGAGAATTTTACAAGATTATATAATTATTCAGTAGGAGAGTGGCATGGATGCAAAGTACATAAAATAAGAGATTCAGTATTACATCTAATGAGAGGCGAAATATTTGATATAGATAATAAAAAAATTTTTACATTTGGTGGAGCAAGATCACATGATATACAAGATGGAATATTAAATTTAGATGAAGAAGAGAGAATATATAACTTTCAAAAAAGAGGAGCATATTTTAGAATAAGAGATTTTTCATGGTGGGACTTAGAATTTCCAACAGAAGAAGAAATGCAAAATGGGATAAAAAATTTAGAAAAAGTAAATTATAAAGTTGATTATATTATTTCTCATTGCTGTCCAACAAGTGTACAGGCAATACTTAGTGGAGGCAGTTTTAAGAAAGATTATCTCACAGATTATTTACAAGAAATTTCAGAAAAATGCGAATTTAAGAAATGCTTTTTTGGGCATTATCATGATAATAGACAAGTTAATTCACAGTTTACTTTATTATATGAAGATATAGTTCCATTGGAATTTGAAAGTGCTTTTTTATAAATTTATCAAATAAGTATAATAAATTTTTAAGAATATCAATAAAATTTGAGAAAATTTCTCAAAAATATTGATATTTTTTTGATTTTAGCATATAATATATAAAGCAAAGGAGGATTTTAACATGTTAATAAGATTTAGTTTTAAAAATTTCAAATCATTTAAAGACGAAAATTGTTTAGATATGGAAGCAACATCATTAAAAGAGCATGAATATAATGTTGCTAAAACCGATAGTACAGAAATATTAAAAGTTTCTGCTATTTATGGTGCAAATGCAAGTGGTAAGACGAATGTTTTACAAGCATTTAGCTATATGAAAAAAAGGATTTTAGTAAGTGATGATTCAAAAGTAAATTCTCCAATGGATGAAGAAAATATATATAGTTTTATGATAAATGATAATCCTATAAGCTTAGAAGTTGAAATACTTGCAAAAAATAATAAAATTTATAAATATGGTTTTGATATATTAAAAGACAAAATAATTTCAGAATGGTTATATGAAAAAAGAATAAATAAATTTTATCAAATATTTGAAAGAAATAATAATAATGTTCAAATTATGAAAGTTAAAAATAAATTATTTGATTTAGCAAATATTGATGATAAAAGTTTATTTTTAAAATCATTTAGAGCAATAGATAAAAGCAATGAAGATTTTAATAGTGTATATGAATGGTTTATGAATAGCAATTATTTAGACTTAGGTGATCCTAAATTTGAAGATGCTTTAAATAAGAGAATATCTTTAAGAATAGTTGAAGATGAAAAATATAGAAGTGAATTATTAGCATTTATTAAGACTTTTGATGCAACGATAGATTCAATTAATGTTTCTCCAGATTCTTTAGAAGAA
Organism: uncultured Clostridia bacterium; assembly: GCA_947642355.1. Lineage (GTDB taxonomy): Bacteria > Bacillota > Clostridia > TANB77 > CAG-508 > Scatovivens. The sequence goes on along the minus strand of CANRSD010000041.1, from coordinate 4,728 downwards.
ATAAAGAATACAAATGGAGTTGTAAAAGTTGAGTTAGTTCATAATTGCAAAGATGGAAAGAAAGCATTGCCGATTTCATTAGAATCAAATGGAACCATGAAAATGTTTCATTTATTTGATTTCTTCATGGATGCATTAAAAAATGGCATGGTATTATTTGTTGATGAATTAGATGCAAAACTACATCCATTATTAACTAGATATATTATTAACTTATTTCATAATAGTGAAAAAAATATAGGAAATGGTCAGTTAATATATTCTACGCATGATACAGTAAATTTAAATAAAGAAACATTTAGAAGAGATGAAATTTGGTTTGCTGAAAAAGATAAAAACGGAATCTCAGAAATATATTCATTATCAGATTATATTATGGAAGATGAAAATGGAAATGCAAAAAAAGTTAGAAATGATGCAACATACAATAAAGATTATTTGACTGGAAGATATGGTGCTATTCCAGTATTAGAGGAATTTAATATTGTATGAGAGATAAAGAATATTCTAGAAAAGGTAAATTAAAAAGTAAGAAGCTTGCACCAGCTAATTACTTGATAGTATGTGAAGGAAAACAAACAGAGCCTAATTACTTTAATGGATTAAGAAGAAAGATAAATGAAAAGTATGGTAGCAAAGTTGATGTGTTAATCCCTAGTATTGAAGTGAAAGGTACAGGAAGGAATACAACTGATTTGGTAAATTATACAGACAAATATGTGAACTATGCTAATAAACGATATGGACAAGTATGGGTAGTGTTTGATAAAGATGATTATAGTGACGAACAATTTAATCGAGCAATTAAAAATTGTGATTATAATGTGGCATGGTCTAATCCTAATTTTGAACTTTGGATATTATCACATTTAAAACGAGTTAACAGGGTTATATCAAAAGATAAAATATTAGATGAGTTAAATAAAGAATTTCAAAAGAATGGACTAGGTACATATAAGAAAAATGATGATAAAATTTTTGAGAAAGTTACTAAAGATGGAAAACTAGATACAGCAACAAAGAATTGCGAGTATATGGAAATTTTGAATAAAAATGGACAAGCATCAGATAGAAATCCGATGACTAGAGTATATAAAATAGTTGATGGATTAAAGGAATATTTAGAATAAGTTTTACAAAAGAAAAGCAAAGTATGAGAGTAATTAAAAGTTACAGGACTATTTTGCTTTTTTGATAATAAATAACAAAGTTCGACAATATTTTCAAACGATATAATATATAATTTAATAAGGAGGTAAATCAAAATGAACAATAAAGAAGAATGTTATAGCAAAATAATGGAATTTTTAAATAATGATGATAAATGTATATTAGTAAAAGGAACAAATCAATATAAAAAGCACAAGTTAGTAATGTCCATTATTAATAAATATTATAAGAATGAAAAGATCTTATTTAGAATTAATGGAATGAAAAATATTTTAAACAATGAATTTATAGGATGGACAGGAGTTAAGAAAAGAGTTAAAAGTGGAGAAAGCATAAAAATAGGAAATAATTATTATCAATTTGATAGTATTATTAATTCTAATACATGGTTTAATACAGATAAAAAATTTAAATTTGCAATTGTATATCCAATTGACTCTATTATAAGAAATAAAGAGTATCAGGTATTGGAAAATTTATTTAATTATAAGGACTTAGAAAAGATATTTTTAATATCATGGACTGATAGCAAAAAATATGATTATAATGGGCTTGAAAGATATATAAATTCTATTGCAATTTATGATGCAGAAGAGGAAGATATAAATTATCATAAGAGAGTTATAGAAATTCAAACAAAATAATACTTGGAATGGAGATTATCAAATGAATAAAAAATTAAATCAAATTGAAAGGATTATTATTGCAGTACTATATATTATAATAATGCTACTATTATTTAAATTTATGGGAAAAGACATTGGAAAGGTTTTAAATTTTAGTGAAGATTCTAGTATATGGTTTTATTCAGGAGCTTTATTAATAGTTCTAGGAAATTATTTAACAGAGCCTTTTTTCTCAAAACCAACTGATACAATAGCCAATTCTGTTTCTGTAATATTAGCCATATTGGCAATTGACAATAAAGAAATGTTTGTGGGATATATGATAGTACTGACTTTTTCAATAATAATGTTGTTATTAAGTATAATACTAATAGCAATTAAAGATAAACAAAGCAAAATAAAAGATATATTATTTTTTATAGTACAAAAATTTGGAAGTGCAAAAATATTATTTTCAGGTATATATTTATTAGCATCATATTCCTATTTTGCAAACAGTGAATTAATGAAATATTTTATTATATCAATTGCATTATGGATATGTTTAGTATTCTTTGATGTAATTGGAATGCTTATGATTACTATAAAAAGATTACTAAAAATTACTATTAATAAAAAAGATAATAGTATTATAGGTATGGGAATTTCGTCAAAGGATATAAGTATGTATGAAATTAGAGTATATGATAATAAAATAAAGAACTATATAAATGAATTAGTCAGTATATATATTGGAAATAATAATTTTTATATTGGAATAGTTATAAATCAAAAATCTACAATTGATAAAGAATTATTAGAAGTAAGAATTTTACAAAGTAATGGGAGAAACATAGTAGCTAGTTCAGATGATTTAGGATATGTGAAGGTAAAGAATAATATTTTTGATAAAGAAAATGATACTAGATTAGTATACATAGAAAATATGTCAAGCTTACTAAAAGAAGAAATTGAACAAAACGAATTATACATGCTTAAAAATAATTTAATAGGGTATATTAGTAACGAATCAAATATAAATGTTATTAAATTTAAAATCATAAATGAAGACAAGATAAGAATAAAAGAAGGAATGATAGTACAAACTTATATTCAAGGAAAGAAAACGTTATATCAAATAGTAGATGGTATTACAAAATCAGATGATATTGAACATAGTAATACTTCTTATAAAATAGGAATTGCTAGAAAACTAGGACAATATGACTATGAAAATAAAGAATTAAAAACAATTAATTGGCTACCAAATACATTTGAACCGATATATATTTGTGAATATGGAAAAATAGATGAGAAAAAAATTTCAAATGAATGTATTGGAAAGTTACCAAATACAGATATGGGAATTCCACTATTGGATATTGATTCGCTTGTTACACATAATACGGCAATACTTGGAATATTAGGAATAGGAAAGTCATGTTTGGCATATGAAATCATAAAAAAGGTTACAGACAAAAATGTTAAAGTCATATGTATAGATATTACTAATCAATATTGTTCGGAAAAAGGACTATATTATTATTTGGATGAGAATGAAATTCAAAATCAAATTAAAGACGAATATTTAGAAGCATTAAATTCTAAGGCAGAAAGAACTGGAAGGCAAGAGAACCCATCAGAATGGGGGAATAAAGACATATATATAAAATGCATAAATACCGTTATAAAAGAATTTATTGATAGTGATAAAAAAATATTAGTAATAAATCCAGACTTGCATATAGTAAAGAAACCGTTAACACAATTTAGAATATCAGAGTTGGTTGAAATGACTTTAGTTGAAAAGGTTAGAATTATATCAGAAGAATTACTAAAAATAGCAATGGAAAGAGGAATGTCAGATTGTGCTAAATATTTAATTGTATATGAAGAAGCACATTCTCTTATACCAGAATGGAATTCAGCATCTAATACTAGTGACCAAATTGCAAGTAATGGAACAGCAAAAGTTATAATGCAAGGAAGAAAATATGGATTAGGATGTTTAGCTATTACTCAAAGGACAGCAAACATAAGTAAAAGTATATTAAATCAGTGTAATACAATTTTTGCATTAAGAATATTTGATGATACAGGAAAAAATTTCTTAGAAAATTATATTGGAATGGATTATGCCAATATATTGCCAACACTAGAAGAAAGACATGTTGTTGCTGTTGGAAAAGCACTAAAATTGAAACAACCTATTATTTTACAATTAAATAATAGAGAAAATTTTAAAATAATTGAAAATGATGATAATATAGTAAAAGGCGAGAACTAATATCGCCTTTCTGACACTTCAAAGTGCAATTTTATATTTTAAAGTGCAAATTTTGCACTTTAAAATGAAACATTATTGTCACAGCATCCACCAATCAACTGCACTCCATCACAAAAACCATTTCTATAATATTTTTCATTCCAATAGCAAAGATAATCAGTAAAATTCTTATCAAGTAAATCCAATTGCTTTTGCACATACTTTTTATTCTGTGCAGGGACATTCTTTAAAATCTTCTCCGAAATCTCATCAAAATAGATAAAATGTTTCTTATCTTCTTCAGTAAGAGTGCAGAAAACCTCCTGTTCTCTAAAATTAAACCAATCTCTTAAAATATCCTCATTAACCTCTCTTAAATTATTCATTGTTAAAACCTCCATTTTTATAAATTTCAAAATTTAACACATCAAAACACAAGAAAACTTGCAAATACAAACTTAAAAATTTATTGAAATTTCAAGTGCTAGATGCCTCAAAAAAGTGGGGACAAATTGGGGACAATCGTTGCAAAAATAGACTTATTTTAACCTAATTCATAATCACGCCAATTTGCTATAACCCTATTAAAACTAATAAAAACTCAAGTTAACAAAATTTCTCAAAAACACTTATTAAATTCTCATAACCCGAAGGTTTTAAGTTGAAATTCAACTAATACCCTTAAAA
>CANRSD010000040.1 GCA_947642355.1 uncultured Clostridia bacterium | reverse complement strand
AGTACTATAACAGATTTAGAGGTATCAAGTGATGGAAAAATATATTCAGTAGGAAGTCAAAACGATGTGGCAACAGCAAGTACATATGCAAAAAATGGAGTAGTATTGAAAGTAGAAGGAGATTTAAAAATAGGAGAAGATGTAACATTAACTTCTGTAAAAAGTACTGGAAATTATGGTGGCCCAAAAGGAATGTATATATATTGTGCAGGAACATTAACAAATAATGGAATAATTAGTATGACGGCAAGAGGGGCAAAAGCAGATGGGCAAGATGTATATTTGTTTAAGAATTTAGATAAAACATATGAACATATTCCAAAAGTTGGAGCATCAGGAGGAGTAGGAGTAACTAATGCATCAGGAAGAATAGGAAATAGTGGAGAATCTTTTAAACGTAGAGCCCTTGGAGGAGGAGGCTCTGGCGGATGTGGTAATTCTAATTCTAGATCTGGTGCTGGTGGAAATGCCACTTCATATTCTGGAGGTTCTGGTGGTGGAGCAGCACAAGGTTCGTCACAAACTTGGCCAAATGGAGGAGCTCGGAAGTTCTATTGGAGGACCTCGGAGGAGGTAGAGGAGTTCATGGAGATTTTTATACTTATGCTGGACGGAGGCGCTGGAAATCCTGGAGCTGCTGCACATTTTGGTGTAGGACATGGAACTGGAGGTTTGTTAGTTTTAATTATTAATTCAGATTCTATACCAGGAGAAGTAACAGCTTGTGGTATTGGTGGAGGAAAAGGTCAATATGCTAGTGGAGGGGCATCAGGAGGAGGTAGTGTAAATGTATTTTTTCTAGGAAGTCCTTTAACAATACTAAATGCTGATAGTTTTTCTGCACTTGGTGGACCAGCAGTACCTCGTAATTTTGGAGGAACTGCTAATGCAGGAGGAGCTGGTGGGCCAGGCTCAGTAACTGTTGGATCAATTGTAAGTAATTATTATACAGATTTAAATATATAATTTTATATAAAAAGAAAACATTTAAACTTTAAGAGTTTAAGTGTTTTTTTGTTTTTAAAAATGTTATTTACATAAAATAATCCTCAAAACATTGTAAGAGCTAGAAAAATACAAAAAGAAACATAATTATATATGAATGTAAACTTCAAACTTCTACAAATACTAATAAATTAACAAATTATTAAAACCATAAAAAAAGTACACATAAAAAATAGACAAACATTATTATTTGATATGGTTTTTAAATGATTAAAATTTAAATTAAAATCAAAGTAAAAATTAATAGCATTGATGATTACGATTTTATTCTTTTATGATGAACAGCGAAAAGGCTTGAAATCAATATATTTTTGGAAGACGGTAAAAATGTAAAAAATATTTTTTTAATGAAAAATCATAAAAATTGAACAAAAAGTAAAAAAAGCACAAAAATGATAAATACACATAAAAAGTTTACATAACATATTTTAAACTTTCTTAAATTATGTTATAGTATATAAATACTAATATTTTAAAACAGATGTGTTGTAATAAGGAGGTGCTTTTACAAGATGAAAAAATTAGATAAATTATAAATAAGTATTATATTAAGCGACATTTAAAGATTTGAAAAATTACGAAGCTATAATCTACAAAAGTATAATGAAAATACTGTAACTAAAATTAAATTAAAATACTTATGAATATAATATTTAAAGTAGAAATAAAAGGAGAATTTGAAATGATAACTATTAAAAATCCAGAAAAGTATACTGTACGGATTGTATACAAGACTATCAAATGAAAAAATAGAAGTTGGAAATGGAGAAGTAATAATTGAAAAAGAAGACGAAAGAGAAAGTGGAAGTATTAGTACACAAAAGGTTTTTTTAAATAATTTTTGTGAAGAAAATAAACTAAAAGTATATGATACTTATGTTGATGACCGGAGTATCTGGGGCGACCTTTGATAGACCAGATTTTAATAGAATGATAGAAGATATTGAAAAAAAGAAAATAAATTTAGTTTTAACAAAAGATTTATCTAGGTTTGGAAGGCTTTCTAGTAAAATATCTTATTATTTAGAAGAATTTTTTATTGAAAAAGGTATTCGTTTTATTGCGGTTACAGATGATATTGATACAGGTCATATTGAGACATCAGAAGAAATGGTACAATTTAAATCTTTTTTTAATGAATGGTATGTACGTGATACATCACGAAAAGTTAGAAATGGTAAAAAGACTAGAGCAAAAGAAGGAAAAGTAATGACTACATATCCAACTTATGGATATAAAAAAGATCCTCAAGATTATAATCATTATATTATAGATTCGGATATAGCACCAATTGTTAGAGAAATATTTTTAATGGCAAAAGAAGGGAAAAGTTGTACACAAATAGCAAAAGAAATGAGTAATAGAAAAGTACTTTTACCTTCTGAAATCATAGGGAATAATCATATAAGAGAAGGAGCTATAAAAAGAGGATGGAATAGGAATACTATAAATCGTATTTTAAGAAATGTTACTTATTTGGGATGGGTTTCTAATGGAAATACTAAAAAAGTAAATTATAAAAGTAAGAAAACATTAGTCATGCCAAAGGAGAGTAGAATAATTGTAAAAAATAAGCACACTCCTATAATAGATGAGGATACTTTTGAAATTGTACAAGATATGATAAAGACAAGAAAAGGCGTTAGAACCAAAACATATGATTGGCTACTTAAAGGATTAATATATTGTAGAGAATGTGGTAAAAAATTAAGTGTTGTGCCTCAAATTAGAAAAAATAAAACATTATTTTATTTTCGATGTAATACATATGCTTGCAATGCTCATTTGAAATTGTGTACACCACATAGTAGTAATTTAGAAAAAACTACTAATATTATAATTGATATGATTAAACAGAAGTGTAAAGACATTTTAGATGAAGACAGATATATGAAACTTGCTCAAAACAGAGAAGCTTTAAACTTGAGAAATGAAATAACTATTTTGCAAAAAAATATTATTGATATAAATAGAAGGGTAGATAAATTATATGAAGATAAATATAAAGGGGTTTTTGATGATGATGATTTTATAAGGCTATATATGAATTTAAAAAATGATAGAGTTTTTTCAGAAGAACGAATAGAACAATTGAGAAAGAGAGAACAAAAACAAGAATCTACAGATGAAATAAAAAAGGTCTTAAAGGAATTTTTAGAATGTGAAGAAATTACCAAGTCTCATTTAATTTCATTAGTTGAAAAAATTGAGATAAATGAACAAAAGAAAATAACCATACAATATAAATATGGATTATTAAATCAAATAATAAAAGATAGTTTGGAAGATGTTATTTAGATCAAATGGGCTTTTATTGTGATGATAGAGTTATAAAAATAACTAATTTTGAAGAACCATTTCACAATAAAAGCCCGTTTGTTAAACACTAATGTTTAGCTTTATAACTTCCACATAAAGTTTCAGTACTTGCTGTACCAGAACTACAATTTTCACAAGGTTTTACAATTATATTAGTTAATAAACATTCTTTAGTTGCTTTTCCATTATATAAACAACTTGAAACAGTACAATTAATTTTTTGATGGTCTTCCATAATTAAAAAACATTCCTTTCTATAAAGATTATGCAATGTTTTAATCATTGTTTATTTTATTGTGTCCATTTTTAATTTTTATAATTGGAAAATTTTGTTATTTATAATTATTTTAAAAGTAAAAAATATAGACAATTATTACTATTTGCATTATAATATTTGAAAAAGGAGAAGAAAATGGCTGGTTATTTAATTCATTTAATTATAGCAAATGAATATATGAAAAATTTTAGAAATGATATTAAAAATAAAAATGAATTTATAAATGGAGTAATATATCCAGATAGTGTAAAAATAAAAGGAGAAACACATTACTCTAATTGTTATAGTGCAGATGTTAATTTATATGAGTTTGTTAAAGATAAAGAAGATGAATTAGATACAGATTTCAATAAAGGTTATTTTTTACATTTGTTTACAGATTATTTATTTTATAATAAATATTTTATTTTACCAAATAATATTCATAATATAACTGAAATAGTTCATAATGATTATGATTTGTTAAATAAAAAACTTTTAAATGAATATAAAATAGAAATTCCAGAAAGTGTGAGAAAGTATTGTTTTTTTAAAGAAGGTGAAGAACCAATATACATTAAATATGATAAATTAAAAGAATGTATAAAAGAATGTTCGAATTATAAACTAAAAGAATTGGAATTAAAGATTCTGAATGAAATGAGGAAATAATTTTGAATGTATATAAAGTTTTAAATGAAACAATTGAATATATAGAAAACAATTTAGAAAATAAGATAGATTATAAAAAGATTGCTCAAATTATGTTGGTTAATGAAGATACTGCACAAAGGTTTTTTAGAATGATTTGTGATATAACTTTAAGCAATTATATAAGGAAAAGAAGACTTAGTAAAGCTGTGAATGACTTATGTTTGAAAAATATGAGTGTTTTAGATGTTAGTATTAAATATCAATATGAAAGTCCTATTTCTTTTTCGAGAGCTTTTGAAAAATTTCATGGAATAAAGCCAAGTAAGGCAAAGGAAAATGCAAATGGTCTAAAAGTTTTTCCTAAAATTATTTTTGAAGAAAAAAGTATAGAAAATAATAATACAGAATATAGTATTGTTTCAAAAGATGCATTTGAATTATATGGTATATGTAAAAAAACTACAAATAAAACAATAAAAGAAGATGCTCCAAAACATTTCAAAGAGATTATGGATAAATATCTAAATGAATTTGGATATCCTAACTATGGAATGACAGTATATAAAAATGATGGTACAAGGCTTAATGTTTGTGAGTATTGGACCCTTTATGATAAGAAAATAGATAATGAAGAATTTTCTAAAGTATTAATTCCAGCAGGTAAATGGATTGTATTTAAGATAGATTCACAAAATTCAAAAGAAATACAGAAGATGACTGATGATTTTTATGAAAAATGGATAAAAAGTATAGATTATAAAGTAAAAGAATTACCAGAACTTGAATATTACCATGATAATGTAACTGAATTTTTTATTCCAATTGAAGATTAAAACTGATTTTTGTTGTACAGCAAAAATCAGTTTTTTGCTTTTAAAAAGGATTATAATTTAATTGAGGTAAGAAAAATGATGAAAAAAGTTTATGAAATTTATTTAACTCGGAGACTTTGTTGAAAGTAAATCTTGGATGAATTTATTTATATATATAGGAAAACTAAATGGTTTATTTAAAGGATTTAAAATAAAAGTAAAATTTGAAAATCAAGTAATAAGATATTTTTTAGAAGTAAAAAGAAGTATTCCTAGTATTTTAAGTGAATTACCAGAATTTATTTTTAAAGAAATAAAGAATGAAAATTTTAGTTTGAAAATGTTTAAATCTTTCGGAATTATGACTAAAAGAGAGAATAATATTATTGATTTATATGATAAATTTGAAAGTAGAAAAACAAAAAAACTAAAAGAGGTAATTATTTCTTTTAGAACGATTAATTTTCATAATTATTTTTCTAAAACTATAATTATGTTTGACAATAAAAAATATAAAAAGATATTCTTTAATATACCACATATTTTTTTATCTATTAATTTTTCTAAATATACAAGATTTTTATATGTTAAAAATAAAGGAAGGTATTTAAATTTAGAAAAAGCAATGCATTTATTTGAGAATACACATAAAGACAGTGTTTTAGAAGTTGATACATTTCCATATTTACAGCAAAATAGTTATTTGAATTTGAACAGTTTTGACTTTGATAAACATTCGTTAGTTGTAGGTTCAAGTGGAACAGGAAAATCAAAAATGATTTGCTCAATGATAAATAATATTTTGAAAAATCCTAATTATAGATTAAAGTATAAAGTAGTGATTATAGATCCACATAGTAGTATGGAAAACGATATTGGTGGACTTTATAAAACTAGTATATTAAATTTTAAAACTTCTAAAAAAAGTATAAGTCTTTTTTCAAATACTAATAGAGATATATCAGGAAGTTCTGAAATGATGTTAAGTTTATTTAAAAATTTAATTGGAGATAATTATAATTCAAAACTAGAAAGAGTTTTAAGATATTCAATATCTGCATTATTATATAATAAACAATTATCATTTTATAATTTGAGAAATCTTTTACTTAAAACAGAATATAGGAATTCATTGTTAAGAAAAGAAGAAATACCTGTTAGTATACAGGAATTCTTTTTACAAGAATTTAATGAAATAAAACATGGTTCTTATTTAGAAGCTATTTCACCAATAATTTCTTTTATAGATGAAGTGCAAATTTTGCCAGCATTTAGATCTTCAAAAGAAAATTTAAAAAGTTTGGAAGAAGTTATAAAAGAAAATAATTTAAGTATATTTTCTTTAAATATTGAAAGTTTAGGGGAAAGAAGTACAAAAACCATAATTAGTTTAATTATGAGTCAAATGCTGGAATTAATTCAAAATTATATTTTTGAAGAACATATTATTTTTGTTGTAGATGAAGTTGCAATAGTTGAAAATCCAGTTATTAAAAGATTTTTGTCAGAGGCAAGAAAATATAATTTATCATTAATTTTAGCTCAACAATATTTTAATCAAATAACAGAGGAGCTTCAAAAAGCTATATTTGCAAATGTTATTAATTATTATGCATTTAGAGTTTCTAGAGAAGATGCTATAATTTTAAGTGGTAATTTAGCTATGGATGTTGCAATACATAATTCACATTTTGCAAGAGTTAGAATGATTATGGAACTTGCAAACAGAGAGTGTATAGTAAGAGTATCAAGTAAAGATAAAGTTATACCTGCTTTTAAGTGTAGAACTTTAAATTTTAATTCGATTCCTCCAAAAGCAGAAAAAGAGGAAATAGAAGATAAGACTTTGCCTAAAAAAACTAAAAAGAAAAATTTTTCTATAAATTCAAATATTTCAATAAAATATATAATGAATTCACAATCTACTGGAAGGGGAAAATTAAAAAATGAATGATAGAGATAAGATTATAAATAACATTTTTATGAATGTTTTTGGAAAGAAAAGTTCTTTTACATTTACAGAAATTCTAAATAAGTTTGCTTTTGATATAAAACTTCCTGGAAAAGTACTAGATAGTTTAACTGGAAAAGAAACTTGGGTGGGAGATACAAATTCTAATAAGTATATAAAACAATCTAATATGAGGAAATATGATGAACAACATGGATGGCTTTTAAAAAAGCGTGAAGTAAATGGATTAGAAGATGTACTAAAAATTTGGAATAAAATTAATTATACAACAACTGAAAGAGTTTATAATTCTATAAATGTTTTTGAAAGTGACACTATTTATGATTGTGAAAATGTAATAAGAAGTGGAGATTGTAGAAAATGTAAGAATATAGTTTTTTGTGATAGTTGTGCTAATTCTGAATTTTTAATAGGATCTCAAAGAACATCAGATTCTAGCTATTGTATAAGAGTTGACGATTCTGGAATTTGTACTAATAGTTATAATATTATTTGTTCTAGTAAAATTACTAATTCGTTTTTTATACAAGATTGTAATAGTTTATATGAATGTATGTTTTGCTCACATATATCTAATAAGAGATATTGCATATCAAATATGCAATTTGAAGAAGAAGAATATTTTGAAATAAAGAATTCAATAATTGATTGGATATTGTCGAAAAATGATTGACAATATTAATACTAAGTAGTATAATAATTTCATTATCAAGAGTGGACGAGAGAATCGGCTTGATGACTCCACAGCAACCTGTATTTAGACAAGGTGCTAATACCGACAAAGCAGAGTAAGAAGCTTTGAGTGATGATTTTATAAAGTCAAGATTGTCAGAAGCTCTGCTAAAAGCAGAGCTTTTTGTTTTAATATTGGAATATAAAATCACTACAAAAAATTAAATAATAGGAGGAACAAAAATGAGAAAGTTATTTACATCAGAAAGTGTAACAGAGGGACATCCAGATAAACTTTGTGATTATATTTCAGATAGTGTTTTGGATGAATATTTTACAAAAGATCCAAATGCTAGAGTAGCATGTGAAACAGTAGCAGGTAAAGATTTAATTGTAGTAACAGGAGAAATTACATCTATTGCAGAAGTAGATATTGAAGCAGTTGTTAGAAATGCTGTTAAAGAAGTAGGTTTTGATAATAGTGATACAGATATAGATTATAAAACTTGTAAAGTTTTATTAAATATTTCTAAACAATCACCAGATATTGCACTTCGGAGTTGATAAATCTTATGAGGATAAAGAAGGGGAAGAAGTAGAATCAGAAGGTGCAGGAGATCAAGGATTAATGTTTGGCTTTGCTTGTGATGAAACAGAAGAATTAATGCCAATGCCAATTTCACTTGCTCACAAACTAGCTAGAAAATTAACAGAAGTTAGAAAAAATAAAGAGATTGATTATATAAGGCCAGATGGAAAAGTTCAAGTAACTGTTGAATATGAAGATAATAAGCCAGTTAGAATAGATACAATAGTAGTTTCAACACAACATAATAGTGATATTAATTTAGAAGTTTTGAAAAAAGACATAAAAGAAAAGGTTATAAATAAGGTAGTTCCTAAGGAGTTATTAGATAATAAAACAAAATATTACATAAATCCAACAGGAAGATTTGTAATAGGTGGACCTTTAGGTGATAGTGGATTAACAGGAAGAAAAATTATTGTTGATACATATGGTGGATATAGTCGTCATGGTGGAGGAGCTTTTTCTGGTAAAGATCCAAGCAAAGTTGACAGATCAGCTGCATATATGGCAAGATATATTGCTAAAAATGTTGTTGCAAACGGATATGCTAAAAAATGTGAAATTCAGTTTTCATACGCAATAGGAGTAGCAAAACCTGTTTCTATATATGTAGACACATTTGGAACTTCTACAATTCCTGAAGAAGAAATAATTAAAAAGATTGAAGAAAACTTCAATTTAACACCAAGAGGAATAATAAATACTCTAGGTTTGCGTAGACCAATTTATAGACAAACAACAAATTATGGTCATTTTGGAAAAGAAAATTTGCCTTGGGAAAAATCTATTAATTTTTAAATTATAAAAAATAAAAATCCAAATTAAATTTTTTGGATTTTTATTTTTTGATATTATTTTTTACTAAACAATCGTACATAGTAAGTTTTATGATTTTTATATAAACTGTCAATATAAGTACTATTGTATTTTGTTCCAGCTATTTGCATATTAGGATAAATAAGAAGCATATTTTCTTCTGAGAAAAGGTTGTTGTCTACTGAAAAGTTGGCATATTCAGCATTTTTTACATCTAAATCAAAATCTTTTACAATTTTAGCATAAAAAGATTTTAGAGCCATAGCAGATATTGCAGCATCAAAAATAAGAAATCCTATTAGTAATAAAAGTGAAGTTTTTAGAACTCTAATATCAATTTTTTCTTTTAAAAAATTGATAATTTTATCGATAAAAGGGTTAACGTATTTTATAAGTAAAATTCCTAAAATTCCCCACATTACAGCAAAATAAAGGCAAGTTCTACCATTTATACTAAGAGTCATTCCAGTATAATCCCACCATTTGAAGTGGAAAATTTTTTCGCAAATATAACTCATAGAATATTCAGCTGTTGCTCCTAAAATACTACTTCCAAAAAATAGAACAATAGGCCTATTTTTAAATGAAGATAAAAAAGTAATCATTAAAACTGCACCAATTCCATAAATTATGCAAAAAGGACCGAATAAGAAACTTTGTCTACTTTCAATAACTCCTTTTGTATATAGACCGAAAAAAGTTTCTAATAAAAAGCCACAAAAGCTGTAAAAAATAAAATAAGTAGAGGTATACCAAATATTAAATTTGATAATTTTTTCTTTTTTGTTTTTTAATTCTAATACATTTTCCATATAATGTATTATAGACATTATTTTTTTTATTATACAAAAAATAAAAATTTATTTTTTATCATAATAAAGTGGTACAGAAAAAAATAATTAGGAGATTAGAAAATCTCCTAATTATTTTAAGCATAAGCTTCACGTTTTTTGAAAGATAAAAGATTTGATATTTCATTTGGTTTTGTATTAGATTTTTTCTGCTCTTTTGAAGCTTTTTCTTGAGCAATTTGTTTGGCTTGACGTTCTGCCATTGTTTCACAAATAGCTTTTTGGTAAGTGAAGTGGGTATCACTTGCAATTTTATTCCAATTATATTCTGATTTAACTTTTGCTTTTGCATTTTTTACAACTTCATCACAAAGTTTATGATCAAATAATAAGCTTAAAATAGAATCTGCAAGAGAATTTGGATTTCCAGCATATGATTTCATACCTGTAACACCATGTTCAACAATTTCATTTAAACCACCAATATCAGATACCACAACAGGTATACCAGAAAGCATGGCTTCTATTGCAACAATTCCAAAAGGTTCATATGTACTAGGAAATACAGAGACATCAGCACATTTATACATTTTTTGTACATCTTTAGAATTTAAATATCCAGCAAAGTAAACTTTATGACTAATTCCAAGAGCTTCTGTTTCTCTACGAAGTTCGTCAATCATTCCTCCTTTACCAGCAATAACAAGTTTTGAATCATGATAATGCTCTAGAACTTTTGGCATAGCAGCAATTAAATTTTGAATACCTTTTTCATAAACAAGACGTCCCATAAATAAAATAATTTTTTCATTATCCATAGCAAAACGTCTTCTAAAATCATAATCTCTATATACATTATTAAAGTTATTTAGATTAACTCCATTTGGAACAACATTAATTTTTTCAAATGGAAGACCAAATAATCTTTGAATTTCAGATTTCATATAATTACTATTTACAATTACTTCAGAAGCTTCATATGTAAGCATCCATTCAGTATCATTAATATATTTTTGCATATCTGAATGGATACCACTATTCCTACCAGCTTCAGTTGCATGAATAGTACAAATCATAGGAGTATTAAAAGAAACTTTTAATGTTTTAGCAGCATATGCAACAAGCCAATCATGAGCATGAATTATATCAAAATTGCCACTTTCTGCAATTATTTCACCGAACTTTAGCAATCATATTAAAATTAAGTTGCATAACCCAATCAATAAAATTATTTGGAGTAATCATAAAATTATCTACTCTATGAACTTTAACACCACCATCATTTTCAAAATAAGGAACATTACCATCTCTATATGTTACAACAGTTACTTCATGACCATCTTTTACTAATCTATGAGATAAATCATGGACGACTCTAGAAATTCCTCCTACAACTCTAGGGGGATATTCCCATGATAGCATTAATATTTTCATTTAATTTACTCCTTTCAAATTAATTCTTTTGTGTATTTCGAATTTTTTATACATTTTATATGAATTTGTAATAATTGTAAACAATTTTTGACAAAAAAAATGTTACGTTTATGTAACATTTTGGTTGAAATGTTGAAAATATATTAATATGAAATTATATAAAAAATTAAATGATTTTTTTTAAGTTTAGGTATTGTTTTTTATTTGTTTTTAGTATATATTAAATATATTATAGAAGTAGTACTAAGGAGGAAGCAATGCCTAAGCTTAAAGTAGAAAAAAAAGAATTAAAAAATAAATCAAAAGAAAAGGTACAAAAAACAACTGTAAAAAAGGTTCAGGCAAAAAAACCACAAACTAAAAGAACAAAAAATGTGAAAAAAACTAATTCAAAAACTTTAACTCCAGCACAGAAGGCAGTTAGTTTAAAAGAATTAAAAAAAGTTGTTAATAAGAAAGTTACTTTAAAAGAAAAAGCAAAAAAGGAAAAGAAGCCAAAAAATTATTTAATAGAATATTATGATTTACCTTATAGATATAATGAAACAGTTGTTAAAATATTAGCTCAAACTCCTAAAAGATTATTTGTTTATTGGGATATTTCAGATAAAGATAAACAAACATATATAAATGCATTTGGAGAAGACTTTTTTGAAAAGACATATCCAGTATTATTAATTCATAATGAAGAATTGAATTATACTTTTGAAGTTCCAATTAATGATTTTGCAAATAGTTGGTATTTAGATATAAAAGATTCAAAAACAAAGTATGTTGTTCAATTAGGAAGAAAATTTAGAAATGTTAGTGAAATTAAAACTAATAGTGAAGTTATAGAAAAAGAGAATATAAATTTAAAAAATGATTTTATCTATATTACAGATTCAAATAAATTAGAAATCCCAAATGATCATATTCTATTTGAGAAAATAACAAATCAGGTTACTTATAGAAATGTAAAAGATGGAACTGAAATTAATAAAGATATAAGTAAAGTTTTAGAAAATCTTGGAAAAACATATCAAAATCCAAAAATTAAAGATATTTATGAGAAATTATATGGAGATGAAATTGATTTATCAAATCCAAGTTCAGGAGATATACCTACATCAAGATAAGTAGTATAGAAGGGAATAATATATGAAGAATATAAAAGGATATGTAAATTTTGTGTTACATGCACATTTACCTTATATCCACCATCCAGAAAGTGAAAATTATTTAGAAGAAGAATGGTTATTTGAGGCAATTTCAGAAACATATATACCACTATTATTAAATTTTAAAAGATTAGAAGAAGAAAAAGTTAATTTTAGGGTTACAATGACATTAACACCACCACTACTTAACATGCTTGATAGCATTCTTCTTCAGGAAAGATACATAAAATATTTAAATAAACATATAGAACTTTGTGAAAAAGAAGTTAAAAGAACGACATATGATGAGAGATTAAATAAATTATCTCATTATTATTTAGAAAGATATTCTAATGATTTATATATATTTAAAGATGTATATAATTGTAATTTAATTAATGCATTTAAACATTTTCAAGATTTAGGCTTTTTAGAAATTATTACTTGTCGGAGCAACTCATGGATATTTTCCTATATTATATGTTAATGAGAAAACAGTAAGGGCTCAAATTGGAGTTGCAGTAGAAAGTTACAAAAAATATTTTGGTAGAAATCCTCGTGGAATTTGGCTTCCAGAATGTGGATATGTTCCTGAGGCTGATAAATATTTGAGAGAATTTGGGATTGATTTTGCAATTGTTGAATCACATGGAATTTTATATGCAGATCCAGTTCCAGTTTATGGAACTTATACTCCAATAGTGTCACCAGAAAATTTGATAGTTTTTGGTAGAGATATGGAGTCTTCAAGACAAGTATGGAGCTCTATAAATGGATATCCAGGAGATGTAAACTATCGTGAATTTTATAGGGATATTGGATATGATGCCGATTATGAATATATAAAACCATATATTGCTCATAATGGAGTAAGAGTAAATACTGGTATAAAATATTATAGAATCACAGGAAAAGATGGGTTTAAAGATTATTATGATGTTAATTGGGCAAAAGATACAGCAGAGCGTCAAGCAGGACATTTTATGGACTGTAGAAAAACACAAATAGATAATTTGGCAAGTTATATGGATGTTCCACCAATTATTACTTGTCCATATGATGCAGAGCTTTATGGTCATTGGTGGTATGAAGGACCATATTGGTTATATATATTGTTTAAAAAAATTTATTATGATGATTGCAATTTTGAACTTATAACACCTAGTGAATATATAGATAGGTTTCCTAATATTCAAGTTTCTTCTCCATGTAGATCAAGTTGGGGAGCAAATGGATATAGTGAAGTATGGCTTAACCCAAGTAATGATTATGCTCATCGCCACTTACATAAAGCAGGAGATAGAATGTGTGAGCTAGCATATGAATTTAGAGATGAAACAGATAATTTAAAGATAAGAGCATTGAATCAATGTGCAAGAGAATTATTGCTTGCTCAAAGCAGTGATTGGTTATTTATTATTACAAATGGCACAATGGTTGAGTATGCTCACAAAGCAATAAAAGAAAGGATTGGTAGATTTGCTAAATTATATTATGATTTAAAAAAAGATAAAATAGATGAAGAGTATCTTTCAGATATTGAAGAAAAAGATAATATTTTTCCAGAAATTGATTATAAAATTTATTTATAGTTTTAAAAAGGAGTTTATGATATGGAAGTTTATGATAAATGCTATGAGTTGGCATCAGCTATAAAAGAAAGTAAAGAGTATATAGAATATAAAGAAATAAAAAAAATTGTACATAATGAACTTAAATTAAAAGATCAAGTAGATGAATTTGAAAAGATAAGATATGAAGAACAGATTTTAGCAATGCAGGGTGAAGAACAAAATGAAGAAAAAATGAAAAAGTTGCAAGAATTATATACAATTTTAATCAAAGAGCCTAAAGTTAAAGAATATTTTGATAAAGAAGTAAAATTTAATGTACTTATTGCTGATGTAAATAAAATCATTGGAGAAGCAATAAAAGATGTATTATAAATTTAGAGGACCACTTATTATAAGTGGTTTTTTATATTAAAAAGTTATTATAAAGAAAATCGTCATAAATGAATAAAAACACGATTATAATACTGCTTATTTTAGCTCGGAGTGTCTCTAAATTCAATAGTGGGAGAGGATGGAATAATAGAAAAAGCACAGTATGCAGCAGAAGAAACAGAGCGAGCAAAAGTAAAAGAGAGAATAGAACTTGCTATTGCAAATTTGCAGATGGAAAAAGATAAAATAGGTCAAGAACTTAGCAATGAAGATATAGAAGAGGAGTTAAAAAATTTAGAAGAAGTAACAAGTATAGATACAGTAGGAGGAACAATAGATGGAGAATATAATGGAGAATATGGATTTATAGTAGATGAAAATAGGCAAGTAATAGTAAGTGAGAAATTAAAAGGAGATATTCCAACAGGAGGAGTGGTAAATTTAACTTATTTAAATCGGAATAGAAGTATCAATAGAAGTACAATTGCAAGTAACAGGAAATTTAAATGGAGGAACAATAGAAAAGATAGAATGTTTAACTCCAGAAAGAGTGGAATTAGATGAAACAGCAGAAAATACAAATTCAAATAAAGTATATATAGTAAAAGATAATGGAACATATGTATTTAGAATAACAGGAAGTAATCGGAAGAACAATAAAAAAGAGTATACAAGTAAATAATGCAGCACCACTAAGAGATGATATATTGACAGGGATAGGAGAGTTGGCAAATGGAGGATACAAGATGATAAGAGTAAAAGGAAAAACATCAGAAGAAGCAGAAGAGGAAGATAGAATATATAGTTTTAATGTAATATATGTAAAGCCAGAAACAGGAACATTATTATTAGATGGAACAACTAATCCCAATATTCAAGACATAACATTAGATGAATCAACAGAAACATATGAAGTAGGAAATGCAAATGATATAGGAACAGCAAGTGAATATGCTAAAAATGGAGTAGTATTAAAAATAGAAGGAAATTTAACTATAAATGAAGGAGTAACATTAACATCAATAGGAGGAGATTATGGTGGTCCAAAAGGACTATTTATTTATTGTACAGGGGCAATAATAAATAATGGAAAAATCGATATGACAAGTAGAGGTGCGTTTGCAGATGGAGAGAGTGTTTATTTGTTTAAAAATATTGATGGTTCTTTCGAATACATTCCAGGAGAATGTGCTAATGGAGGGGCACAGGTTAGTAACCATAATGGTGGCACTGTGCAAGGTAAGTCAGGATTAAATGGCATTTCTGTTTCTAAAAGAGCTACAGGTGGTGGTGGGTCTGGTTGCGCAAGACGTGATTACTATCCTAACCAGGCTGCTGGAAGTAGTTATGGAGGAATTGGCGGTGTTGGCACTTCATACAGTGGTGGTTGTGGTGGCCGGAGGAGCTAATTACAATGCGTATGGTGGTTACCCAACTGGAACTGATGGATCATCTGTAGGTGGTCCGGGTGGAACTAGTAGAATTACTAACAATTCTGTATGGCGGAGGATGTGCTGGAGCTGGTAATCCTGCTGGCGGTACAGGTGGACTTTTAGTTGTATTTGGAGCAAAAATAGAAGGTGCAGGTAAAGTATCTAGTAGTCGGTGCAAACCCTGTAAGTAATGTTGGTATTGGTGGTCGGAAGTGGAAGTGGGTCAGTAAATTTATTCAGTTTAACTTCAATGGATGCAATCAAATTAAACTTCTGTGTTGACTATGAAAGTACTGCAGTGAACAAAGGTGGAAAAGGGACAGCTAATTTTGATGTTATTCTAGGTGGTAAGTGCTATCCATTGCTTAAAAATTAGGTAAGTATAGGTTTAAAATAGATATGTCACAAGTAGATTGAAAATAAAATATTGAAAATGAAATATAAACAGAAAGAACTTATATGGAAGATCTAAAAAAACACAAATAGAACTTCTAAAAAAGGCAATTCAAATATTGAAACCTGGATTTGTAGCTAAACTTAATAAAATAAATTGGGATTAAATAAAAAATTCGTCATAAGAAAATAAAAACACGATTATCATACTGCTTATTTTAGCTCGGAGTGTCTCTAAATTCA
>CANRSD010000039.1 GCA_947642355.1 uncultured Clostridia bacterium | reverse complement strand
TACTTTCTTCTATTATTTCTGCTCTATCTGTTTTCATACCTGCTGTTTTTGACTTTTTTATTACACTATTATCTCCCATTATCAAATTTATCGATATTCCTGCCAATATCAATAGCACTATTATTGTTATTATCAATGCTATTAGTGTTATTCCTTTCTTTTCCTTCATCACATTTCTTACTTGCATTTTTTCCTCCTTTTACTTTTGTATTTTATTTAATTTTACTTTAGTTTAAACTTTTTTTATTTTTATTATGCTTTTATTTATCTTTTTTGTTTACAATATATCACTAAAAAATTTATCATTCAAGGTTTTACTTGATTTTTTTGTGTTGTTATTTTTAATCACTTATTTTCTATAATCTTTTCATTAAGTATGTTACTTAATGAAATTTTTTATATTATAAATTTACTAATAAAAGACAAAAAAGTCAATGATTTCATAGAAAATACTTATATTAAGTTTTAACTAAAAGTCAATTAAAACAAAATGAGAGATTTCAGTAATAGCAACAGTTATAGCTATTTTATTTTTCCTTAAGTAACATACTTAACGAAATTTTTTTAATAATTTTTGATACCATTTAATCTCTTTAATTTCTATTATATTGACAATTTCAATATACTTTAATTTATTTTGCTTAATCTTATTTTAATTTCTTTACTTTGTTTAACAACCTCATAACTTAAAAAACGTCAAATTATTGTTTTTTTTCATATAATATGTTAGAATAATTAATCGAAAGAGTATTATAATAATTAAAGTATTAATTTAGGAGGTTTAATAATGAAATTTGAAGAATGGAATAATTTTAATAATGGAAAATGGCAAAATGAAATAGATGTAAGAGATTTTATTCAAAAAAACTACAAACCTTATGAAGGTGATGATAAATTTTTAGCAGAACCTACTTCAAAAACACTAAAACTTTGGGATGAAGTTTTAGAACTTTATAAAAAAGAAAAAGAAAATGGTGGTGTTTTAGATATATCAACAGACATTGCATCTACTATTTCAAGCCATGAGGCAGGATATATAGATAAAAATTTAGAAGAAATTGTAGGTCTTCAAACAGAAGCTCCTTTAAAAAGAGCTATTATGCCAGAAGGTGGTATAAGAATTGTTGAAAAATCTTGTGAAGCTTACAATAGAAAAGTTTCAGAAAAAATTGAAGATATCTATCATAATTATAGAAGAACTCATAATGATGGAGTTTTTACAACATATACTCCTGAAATAAGAGCTGCTAGAAGTTCTCATTTGCTTACTGGTCTTCCAGATGGATATGGACGTGGAAGAATTATAGGAGATTATAGACGTGTCGCTCTCTATGGTGTAGATGCTTTAATTGAAGATAAAAAAGCCCAATATGCTTTAGCTGATGGAACTAATATGACAGAAGAAATTATTAGAGAAAGAGAAGAAATTTTTGATCAAATTGCAGCTTTAGAAGAACTAAAAGTTATGGCAAATAAATATGGATATGATATATCAAAACCTGCCAAAACAGCTAAAGAAGCTATACAATGGTTATATTTTGCATATTTAGGAGCAATAAAACAACAAAATGGTGCTGCTATGAGTATTGGTAGAACAGCAACATTTATAGATATATATATTGAAAGAGATTTTGAAAATGGTCTACTTACTGAAGAACAAGCGCAAGAATTAATGGATCATTTTGTTATGAAGTTAAGACTAGTTCGTTTCTTAAGAACGCCTGAATATGACACTTTATTTAGTGGTGACCCAGTTTGGGTAACTGAAAGTATCGGTGGTATGGGAGTTGATGGAAGAACTTTAGTTACTAAAAACTCATTTAGAATGCTTCATACTTTAACAACTTTAGGTCCTTCTCCTGAACCAAATTTAACAGTGCTTTGGTCTACTAACTTTCCTAAAGGATTTAAAAATTTCTGTTCAAAAATGTCAATAAAAACAAGTGCTATACAATATGAAAATGACGACTTAATGAGAGAATATTGGGGTGATGATTATGGAATTGCTTGCTGTGTTTCTGCTATGAAAATTGGGAAACAAATGCAATTCTTTGGTGCAAGAGCAAATTTAGCAAAAACTTTAACTTATGCAATAAATGGTGGTAGAGATGAAATATCTGGAAAACAAGTTACACCTAAATTTGCACCTGTTACTTCTGAATATTTGGATTATGATGAAGTTTGGGAAAAATTTGATAATATGATGGATTATGTATCAAGAATATATGTAAATGCTCTAAATATAATTCATTATATGCATGATAAATACTCATATGAAAGCTTAGAAATGGCATTACATGATAAAGACATACTTCGTACAATGGCATGTGGTATTGCTGGACTTTCTGTAGCAGCAGATAGTTTTTCTGCTATGAAATATGCTAAAGTAAAAGTTATTAGGGATGCAACTGGTTTAGTTGTTGACTATAAAGTTGAAGGAGATTATCCAAAATATGGTAATGATGATGATAGAGTAGATTCAATTGCAATAGAAATAGTTAAAAAATTTATGGATAAACTTCGTAAACAACCAACATATAGAAATAGCAAACCTACAATGTCAATATTAACTATTACTTCTAATGTTGTATATGGTAAAGCTACTGGAAGTACTCCAGATCGGTAGACGTGCTGGTGAACCTTTTGGTCCTGGTGCAAATCCTATACATGGAAGAGATACAGAAGGTGCTGTTGCAGTTTTAAATACTATTGCAAAACTTCCATATAAGCATTCAGAAGATGGGATATCTTATACTTTTGCAATCACACCTGCTACTTTAGGTCATAATGAAAAAGAAAGAATTAATAATTTAACATCCCTACTTGATGGATATTTTATACAAAAACCTCATCATGTAAATGTTAATGTATTTGATAGAGAATTGCTTGTAGATGCAATGGAACATCCTGAAAAATATCCTCAACTTACAATAAGAGTTTCTGGATATGCTGTTAACTTTACAAAATTAACAAAAGAACAACAATTAGATGTTATTAATCGTACTATTCATGAAAGAATTTAGAAAAAGGCTTAAGGCTCTAGCTAAAGCCTTAATCTTTTTTATTGGAGGAAATTATGGAGTTAACTTGTAAATTACATTCAATAGAAACATTAGGTACTGTTGATGGACCAGGAATAAGATTTGTAGTATTTTTATCTGGTTGTCCCTTAAAATGCAAATATTGTCATAATAGAGATACTTGGGATATGTCAAATGGAAAAGACTTAAGTTTAGATAAATTAATAAAAAAAATTGTAAGATCAAAACCATACTTTGAAACATCTCGGTGGACGGAGTCACAGTATCAGGTGGTGAACCTCTACTTCAAACTAAATTTGTAACAGAACTTTTTAAAAGACTAAAAGATTTAAAAATTAATACAGCTTTAGATACAGCTGGAAGTCTTCCTATATCTGAAAATATAAAAGAACTTTTAAAATACACAGATTTAGTTTTACTTGATATAAAACATATAAATAATAATAAGTGCATTGAACTTACAGGACTCCCAAATACAAATACCTTAAATTTTGCTAAATATTTAAATGAAAATAATATACCAATGTGGGTTAGACAAGTTTTAGTTCCTGGAATAACTGATGATAAAAGTGATTTATTAAACTTAAAAAATTTTTTAAGTTCACTTTCAAATATTACAAATATAGAAATATTACCATATCATAATTTAGGAAAATTTAAATGGAAAAAACTTTGTGTAGAATATCCGCTTGAAAATACTCCTCCTGCAACATCTCAAGATGTAGAAAGAGCAAAAAAAATATTAGGGCTATAGTAGCCCTATATTTATAATTTTTTTACTTTCCTGTCTTTGGCAATTTCCTAATAACTATAGGCAGTACTTCTTTTGGTTCCTCAATTTCTATTGGAGGTTCTATAGTTTCTGGTGGACTTTCTTCTGGTATAATCGGTTTTTCTGGAATTTTCTCATTTTTTATTATAACTTCTAATATTTCATCTTTTAATAAATTTATTTCTATTAATCCATCATTTAACATATATCCATCTTTACTTTTTACTTCTTTTATATAATACTTTTCTCCAATAATTGGATATTCTCTGCTTTGTATTTCTCCATTTTCATCTGTTTCTAATACCTCTAATAATTTCATATCTTTATCATAGACTTCAAATTTTACTCCCTCTAATTTTATACTCTTATCTTGACTATCTATTTTTACTATTTTAAATTTATTTTTTAATTTTTCATTTTCTATATTAAACTCAAATATTTCATCTGATTCAACTGTAAACTCATATTCTTTATCTTCTAAAAAATATTTTTCATTTACTTCTATTTCTTT
Organism: uncultured Clostridia bacterium; assembly: GCA_947642355.1. Taxonomy (GTDB): domain Bacteria; phylum Bacillota; class Clostridia; order TANB77; family CAG-508; genus Scatovivens. The sequence continues at coordinate 12,229 of CANRSD010000039.1, read as the reverse complement.
TAATACATATTTCCCATCTACTCTTAAATCTGTACTAATTGCTTCTCCATTTTCATTTGTTATTAATGTTTCAATAATTTTTCCTGTATTTTTATCTATAATATTAAATTTTACATTTGATATAGGCTCTTTATTATCTTTATCTACCTTAATTACTTTTATTTTACCTTTTCTTATACTATTATCTATAGTTATTTCAGACATTTTTCCATACTCTATGTTTATATCAAATGGTACTTCTTTCAATAAATATTGTTCATTAGTTTGAACTTCTCTTAAAATATATTTTCCCTGAAATAAGTCATTAAAATATGCTTCTCCATTACTATTTGTAATTGCTTCATAAATCTTTCCTTGTTCATTTTTAAGTTCAAACTTTACTTCACTTAATGGCTTTTTTGTTTCTTCATCTATTTTTATAACTTTCAAACTTCCATTATTAGTATTAATATTAAAATTTGTATTAGCATACTCATCTCCATATGTATCATATGTTATTACATAATCTTGTAATTCTGGAACAGGAGACTCCCCATAAAAAACAGGATAATTCTGACTTTCTGCTCTTACATTAATTTTACCATTTATATTATAATTTAATCCTGATTTAGGAATAAGTACTCTAAAAATCTGTCCAGATTCAAAATCCCATTTTTGCATATTAGTATTATCTGCAATATAAGTACCTTCTGGAAATCCTGTTATATTTTCTACAAAATATTTTCTTATATTTAAATTTGAATTTACTACATAATCTTTAAAAATATACTCTCCTGCATCTCCCAAATGTGAATTTTCATTAATATATATATTTCCTGTTTTAGGTACATCTGTACCATTAATTCCTATATTTACCAAATTTTTTAAAACATCTAACATGTGACATCCAACACTATCTGTACTATCTGCTGAAAAATAATCTATATTCGCTTGTCCTAATACACAATAAACAGCAAATTTAGTTACAGCATAAGCATCTGAAGCTTTATCTAATCCCATTTGATGTGGCTCTAAATATGGGTATCCATTTGTAACTACTCTCCAAACTGCTGGATTATTTATAAGTTCCTTTACACTTACTGTATACTCTCCACTTTCTGCACCTGGTAAGTCTCTATTCATACAGTATGCTGGATAAAATCTCTCTCCTTTATAATATCCAACTACTGAACATTTCAAAAATGTAGAATATCCTCTATCTTCCCTATAATATTTTAAATGATTATCAGCTGTATCTATTTGTACTAAATCTGCTTTTGATATCTCAATAGCAAATACATTACTAGTTATATTAAATATTAAAATAAATATAAATATTGATATAAAAATCTTTTTTAACATATAACCCTTCTTTCATAAATAATTTTAAATTTCTATTCCTTGAACACATAAACGGTATTCTTCTCTATTTTCAATACATGTTATAAGTGTTATTCTATTATCTTTTGTATTTTCAAGCATTTTCCAATCTGTTTCATATATTACTAAAATCTCACTTATTTCATATTTCTTTTGAGTTCCATCAATTGTGTAATATATGTTATCTCCAACTTTTAAATCCTTTAATTTAGAAAAATAATTAACATCATATCCTCTATTATGTGCTGCTAAACACACATTTCCGATTACGTCTTTGTGTATCCTCAAAATGACCTATACTTCTATTTAAAATAGTATCATCTGTACCTTCTTCTATTTGTGCATATAAATCAATCTTTGGTATTTTAAGTGCCCATTCAAATTCTTCTTTAGTCGTATTTTCATCTATATCAACCTTTTCTTCATGTTTACTACTATCAATTTGAATTGTACTTCCTTTTGAACTTTTAGAAAAAATATATCTTTTTATACTTTTTGGTATTACAAAAATAGAATTAATTATAATAATAGAAATAATAAGGCTTAAAAGATTGATATATATTTTGTTAAAATGAAAACAAAATACCACCTCCAATATTTAAATTTAAAAACATGATTTTTTCTGGTAAGAAATTACCTTAAGAATTTTTTGAAACAAAAAATAATTGCAATATTTTTTACTTGCAATTATTTTAATATCATTTTTTTAATAAGTCAATAGTTTTTTATAAAAAAATTCTAATAAAAATCTCCACATACTTATTTTATTGTATGTGGGGATTTTTATTATTAATTTAATCTAAATTATATATATAATTAACTAATTCTAATGAATTTTCTAATCCATTATATACTGCTGTAGCACAAATCTCTTCATCATATTTTACCAAAGCCCATACAAAATCTTCTTCTTTTGGCTCATTTTTTAATAAATTAAAATATATTGATCCTTTTTTAGCATATTTATATTCTATTAAAATTTCATTTTTTTTACTCCACATTATATCAACATATGAATAAGTAGCTCCAATCTCTTCGCAAATAGCCCTTTTATTATTCATTTTTATTATTTCATAAAAGATCATAGAATCTCTACTATAAGATTTAGTTTTATTATCATAATAAATTATAATTGTATTTGGCATAGGAATTTTAGACATTTCTATACAATAATAATCTTTAATAAAATCATTATTGTTACTCAAAATCGGAGTTAAACTTTCAATATTCAAACATGAAATAAAAAGTGTTGATATTAAAATATAAATACATTTAATTTTTAAACTCATAAAAATTACCAAGCCCATCCCCAATAATTTTGATCACCATAAAATCCTGGATCACATATATTAGCCCCTGGAACATTATATCCATAATTTCTAGATTCCAATAAAGAAGTAATAACATTATCATAAACACTCATAGTTCCACAACGTGGCCAAAATCTTTTACAAAAGTCATATGATGTACTCTCATTTACTGCTACATTCCATCCTACTATACATTTACCTGCACCCGAAATTCCAAAAGAAGGTGCAAAATGATTTTTTCTTGAAGAAACACATGCATCTAAAAAAACAAAATGCCAATTACCAAAACTCTGTTTACTACTAACTTCCCATTTTCTAGTTAAACTATCCCCTTCATCTGCCAATGTGCTATAATCACTAAATCCCCTACCATGACAACATAAGTATAATCCATATAAATCATTTCTTGATAAAACCCAATTTATATCTTCTTGAGAAATAGACCAAGTAACTGGGGGATAATTACTTTGATTATATCCTAATGTATTAAGTCCTGAATAAGCTAATGATACTTTATGTTCACGTCCTTCACCATTTACAACCTGCATTGCTCTCCCACAATCAGAACTATAAAATTGAGACCCACCTAAATTTTCTCCAGTTTCAGCATCAATATATATAATACTATTATCACATATAATCCTCCAAGACAAACGAATAAAATTAACATCCTCATATGGACCACCATTATTCCAATAAAAATTAGGTCTAAAGAAATCTAGTTGTATGTTTTCTTCTATTATATTAAAATTAGGAAATTTAGTTTTAACTATTTCAAAAGCTTTGCTCTTTTGAATAATAGGTTCTAACATATTAGGTTCAATTTTATTTTTGGCAAATAACATAGTAGAACCATCTTTAGCATCTATTACAACATTCACACAATCATATGAGTTGATAAGATTATTTCCATAATCTTTACACCAAGTTAAAATCCATTTCCCTTCAATATTATTACTACAATCAATTATTTTATATCCATTCAAGTCATTCTTACTCTCTATTAATGAAATTATATCTTCCAAATCTTCTCTCTCTATAATTTTATAACTAGTCTTTAATACAGACTCTCCTTCATTATAATTTTTCTTATATTTATCAACTATAGAATAATCATCAAAATTTTTATATTTAACAATATCTCCGTCTTCATCAATATCAATTTCATAATTTTCTAAACTAATTCTAGTAACCTCTCTATCAAGAGACTTGTCATAAATCTTCGTAGCTTCTTTAATATTTTCTATATTTTTATCAAAACTCTTTAATAACTCATTTGCTGTATTATTTATTATTGGTAATTCTGCTCCTGTTTCTATTATTTCTTCTATTTGTATATCATCATAATCTATTTTTTTACCATACTTATTAAATATATTACTTTCTGTAATATATTGTTTGATTTCTTTATCAGCATATACTATATATGAAATACAAATTATACAAATAATAAAAATTAATGTAATAACTTTTAAAAAATTTACTTTTTTCATTTTTTATACCTCCTTGAACTTTTTATAACATATAGTATTTCAAGAGTCAAGTGTATAATGTTTTCTTTGAGATTAATTTATGATAAAATCACTTTAAGAGAATATCTGATTAAAAGTTCCCCCTATATTGAAAATAATATTAAAGTAATATATTTAATAAATAAAAAAGAAAAATTAAAAGTACATATTATAAAATGTTATATAGATTATAATGTGACTGTTAAATAAGCATCAAATCGTTTAATTTTCTTTGAACGCTATACAATAATATAACATTTTTCTTTAATAAATTCTTTATTTCATTTTTATAGTGTATAATAAAAGTTTCATTGTTCTATTTACATCATTCACTTTTTTGAAAAATATAAATACTTATATATTATTATAAATCTAACAAAACACCAAAACTTAAACAAATACATACTAGTATTTTACAACAATGTGTGATATAATACAAACAAATTAAATAAAGGAGGCAAGCAAAATTGACTAAAACTGATGAAATACTTGCAGATAATAAAATATTAATTTTATATATATTGCAAAAAATAAACAAACCTGTTAGTTATAAAGAACTTCTTGAACTTGTTATTTCAATTTCTGATATGAATTACTTTGATTTTCAGCAATTTTTGCTAGACTTACTTGAAGATAAATTCATATTAAAATACGAACAAAATGAAGAAGAACTAATCGAACTAACTCATGAAGGTACTAATGCATTAGAACTTACAATAGATATGTTACCTGGAATTTTAAAATTAAAAGTTGATAGTAATTTTAAAGAAAACTTTACAAAAATAAAAGAGCAATTTTCTGTTTTTGCAGAATATTCTCCTATTACGGAAACAGACTTTTCTGTAAAATGTAAAATTATTGAAAATAATATAACTATATTTAATCTTGAAGCAAATGCAGGTTCACGTGACCAAGCAAAACAAATAGTAAAAAATTGGAATAATAATGCAAGCAATATATATCCAAAAATTCTAAATATATTATCAAAAGAAGAATAGGGAAAGCGCCTTACAGCATATCTGCAAGGCGTTTTATTTTTACCTTAATACATTAGAGGATTTTGAAAGAGTTTCCCAATTTATGCATTACAATCCAGAACTTATATTGTACTGAAGATCTCACATATATCTCATAATTATCTATCCACATCTTTCTTGTTTCACATGGTATATAATTATTAGACACATCTTCATAAAACATATATGTTCTGTTTCCCATACTACATTCACAACTAGACTTTACATTGTACTTTTTTTCAAGTTTCTTTAGTATCCGCCCACTTTCTCCTCTTTTTGTAATTTTTTCAGTCGTGTCAAGAGGTAATCCAAAATCCTTAATATTCTCTAACGAAACTCTTATCATCGCTTCTCCTTTCTAAAAAAACATTATTTTTAGTGACATATCAAATTCCTTCAAGAATTTCATGAAATTATATTAACATATTTCTTATAATTTTTCAATTAATTTTCAGTGTTTTTATTTTATGTTTTAATTTAAAATGTAAACATTTATATTATGATAAAAAGCTGGTGCTGAATGTAAGGATTTTAGAACTTGTTTAAGAATTTTGTGGGAGAATCTCGAGGATTTACATTGAGAGGGGCCTACAAAATTATTTTACAAGTTCTTAAGTCCTGTAATGAACCGTCTGAAAGCTTTTTTGAATAATATAAATGTTTGCATTTTATTGGAAATCTAAAAAACATCGAAACTTAAAATTTTATCTTATTGCATTATAAAGAATTATTCCTGTCGCAACAGCTGCATTAAGACTTTCTGTTTTTCCTTTCATTGGAATTTTTATTCTTTTATCAGCTAATTCTAATATTTCTTTAGAAACTCCGATTTCCCTCATTTCCTATAACTACTGCTGATTTCTTATATTCTACATCATAAATACTATACTCTGTTTGTAAATCTGTTGCAAATACTTTTATTTTTCTTTTTTTCATTTCTTTAATAATTTTTGATAAATCCTCTACTTCTATAACATTTATTCTAAAAATTGCTCCCATACTTGAACGTACAACCTTTTGATTATAACAATCTGCATTTCCCTTTGGAACTATTATCTGAGTTAATGCTATACTATCTGCTGTTCTTAAAATTGTTCCCATATTTCCTGGATCTTGAATATTATCTAATATTAAAAATAAATCCTTTTTATAATCTATCTCATTTGATTTATTTTTTTCTACAACAGCTAAAATTCCTTGAGGTGTTATAACATCAGTAATATATTTAAATATTTTTTCACTTACATATACAATATTCTCTTTTGCAATATCATATAAAAGCTCTGAACCTGCTAAATTCTCTCCTAAACACTCATCACAAATAACAATTGTTTTTATTTTGATGCCTTCTGCAAAAGCTTCCTCAACCATCTTAAGTCCCTCTATAACAAACTCATTTTGCTCATCGCGATATTTTTTATCTTTTAATTTACGTATATGTTTAACTAAGTCATTTTCTTTACTAGTTATTAACATTATAAAACCTCCAAAAATTTCTTAACTTCCTCTAAAACTTTTCCACTACCTAAACTAAATGTTAAATACGGTATATTACTTGAAGAAAATTTTACTCTATTTTTATACTTACTAATCAATTTTGTAACTACTTCTGAATCAAAATTATCTCTATCTAAATGATACACTATATTATTTCCTTTTTGCATAATTTTTAATACATATTTTAACCTAGCCATATTTTTTATTCGAGATATCTCTAAAAGATTTTCTATTTCATTTGGAATAAATCCGAAACCTATCTATAATTCCATCTTTTACATTTTGTATGTCCTCTTCTGTCTTACACAAAGCTATATCTTGATATAATTCTATTTTCTGACTAGAATCAGAAATAAATTCATCTGGTATATAACTTGAAACATTCAAATCTATCTGTACATCAATTTCTTCTATTATTTCTTCACCTTTAATTTCTTTTACCACTTCATCTAAAAGTCTACAATACATATCATAACCTACTTGTTCCATATGCCCATGTTGCATTTCTCCCATTAAGCTCCCGAGCTCCTCTTATTTCTAAATCACGCATTGCTATTTTAAATCCAGAACCAAATTCTGTAAATTCTTTTATTGCTTTTAATCTTTTATCTGCTTCATCTGATAAAGCTTTATTTCTTCTATATGTTATATAAGCATAAGCTTGTTTATTGGAACGACCTACTCTACCTCTTATTTGATATAATTGTGCTAGACCTAATCTATCAGCATTTTCAACAATTATTGTATTAGCATTTGGAATGTCTATACCAGACTCTAAAATAGTAGTACAAACAAGTACATTTATTTCCTTATTTACAAACATTTCCATTATATTTTCCAAAGCACTTCCTGTCATTTTTCCATGTGCAAAATCTACTTTAATTTCTGGAATTAATTTTTTTAAATAGTTTGCTTTTGATTCAATATTCTCAACTTGATTAAATAAATAAAACACCTGTCCATCACGTTCTAGCTCTTTAGTTATAGCCTCTTTTATAACTTCATCATCATATTCTAAAACATATGTCTGAACAGGTTTTCTATCTTGTGGTGGCTCATAAATAACAGACATATCTCTCATCCCCACTATTGACATATGCAAAGTTCTTGGTATAGGCGTAGCAGTCATTGTTAAAACATCTACATTAGTTTTATATTCTTTTATTTTTTCCTTAGCTTTAACTCCAAATCTATGTTCTTCATCTATTATAAGTAATCCCAGGTTTTTAAATAAAACATCTTTACTAAGTAATCTATGTGTTCCTATTAAAATATCTATTTCTCCAAGTTCTAATTTTTTTAATATCTCCTTTTGTTCTTTAGCAGTTCTAAATCTATTTAATACTTCAATTTTAATAGGATATTCTTTCATCCTATCTAAAAAACTTTCATACTGTTGCTGTGATAATATTGTTGTTGGTGCTAAATATGCAACTTGCTTTTGATCCATACAAGCTTTAAATGCTGCACGTATAGCAACTTCTGTCTTACCATAACCTACATCTCCGCAAAGTAACCTATCCATAGGCTTTGTTTTTTCCATATCTTTTTTTACTTCTTTAATACATCTTAATTGATCATCAGTTTCTACAAAAGGAAACTGATTTTCAAATTCTTGTTGCCAAGGTGTATCTTTTGAAAATGCAAAACCAGTAGTTTTTTGTCTAGTAGCATATAATCTAATAAGTTCTTCTGCTACTTGTCTTAAATTTGATTTTACCTTAGCTTTAGTTTTCTCCCAATCTTTAGATGTTAATCCATTTATTTTTGGCTCTTTTCCTTCTGCACCAATATATTTTCTAATATTATCTAAAGAATCTGTTGGAATATATAAAATATCATCACCTTTATATTTTATTTTTATATAATCTTTAATAATACCATCTGCTTTTATAGTATTTACTCCAATATACTGACCTATTCCATATTTTCTATGTACAATAAAATCTCCGCAATCTAAGATCTGCAAATACTATTGTTTCTCCCTCTTTAAAACTTGCAGGATTTCTTAATCTCTTCTTTTTAGTCTCAAAAATTTCTTCAACAGAAATTAATAATAATTTTAAATCATAACATTCAAAACCACTACTTAAAGCCCCAGGTAGTATATTTACACTACCTAGAGCTAATTCATCATCTATTTTTAAACAATTATTTGAAATCTCATGCTCATCTAAAAGAGTAGAAATTTTCTTAACATTTTCAGGGCTTCCAGCCAGGATTACTGTCCATTTTGAGTTTTTAATTGCTTCTTGTAATTCCTTAAACAGTAAATCCATTGAACTACGAAAAAAGTTAACCTCCCTATAGCTAAAGCTATATCCATTTCTTTTTGCATGCATACTTTGTTTATCAACAAACCCTATATCTTGTTTTTCTAGATATACAGTTTGTCTACCATTAAGTTTATCACAAAACATTAAATAGTCATCCATATTTGTTAAAACTTCTGGAATTATTTTATTTTTCTCTATTAAATCTTTGCTCAAATGTTCATTATCCCTAGATAAATTTTCTGCTCTTGATTTTATTTTTTCTATTTCATCTAAAAATATTATTGTATCTTCTGGCAAATAATCTAATAATGTATTAGACTTCTCATAAAATGAATTAAAATATTTATCTATCTTAGTTAAATACTCTCCATTTTTTATCTGAGCAACATCTTCTTCAACTTTTTCTCTTACTTTATTTGTATAATTTTTGCTTTCTATTTTTTTACATATGTCATCAATATTATTATTTTCTAGTAAAAATTCAAATGATGGATATATAGTAGTTTCTTTTAAATTATCTGTTGATCTTTGAGTATTTATATTAAAATTTCTAATTGAGTCTATCTCATCTCCCCAAAGCTCAATTCTGATACCAGTTTTTATAGAAGTAGCAATATCTATAATTCCACCTCTAACACTAAATTGTCCTTTACCTTCAATTAAATCATATCTATCATATCCGTAGCAAAATTAACTTATTTTTTAACTTTTCTAGGCTAATTTCATCTCCAACCTTTAAAGTAATTAAATTTTTATATAAACTTTCTTTTGTTATCATTTTTTGCATTATTGCTTCAATTGTTGTAATTATTATAGGTGATTTTTTATCTACTATATCATTTAAAGTACTAATTCTATCATATAAAACATCTTTACTTTCTGCAATATAATCAAAACTAATAATATCTCTTTTTGGAAAATTTCTTACATAATCATCAAAAAAGCTAAAGTCCTTTTTTATTCTTCTAGCTTGCATTTCATTATAAGTTATTATACATATTGGTTTATTTGTATAAAACTTAGTAGCATATGCCATATGAACTTTTGCTGTATCTGTAAGGCCAGAAAGCATAAGTGGTGTTTTACCTTTATTTACATCAAATAAATAATCATTATACTTTTTTACATTAGGTATAACCTTTACTATAGGATTCATTATACCTCTCTCCTTTTATATTTTAAAATAACAGATTACATTATATAATAAAATTATTACAATTTCAAGGATTTTGGTAAATTTATCAATTCCTCATATCTTTTATGTATTTTTATATAAAGTTCAAAACGTCTCTCTTCTCTTATATAGAGTATCCATAAATAAACAAATAAAACTACTAACCATATATTTTTAATTATTAAAATCATAATACAATATAAAAAGCTTAAAAATATTAAAAATATTTTACTTATAAAAAGAGCAATTCTCATTGATTTTCTAAAATTAAATTTATACTCTAATATACAAACAAGTACATTTCCGCCATCTAACGGTACTATTGGCAATAAATTAAATATTGCTATTAATAAATTAGAATATATTATTTGTTCTTTTAAAAATGATGATAAATTAGTATGTAAAATTAAAAAAATTCCAAGTAAATTAAATATTGCTCCTGAAGAAAAAATCAATATTTTACTTCTTTTTTTTATACCTGTTAAATCTAGCTCTTTGGCTGAAAAGCCCAATATCCCTAATTTAATTTTTCCAAATTGAACATTTAAAATTTTACTCATAAATATATGGCCTAGCTCATGTATAATAATAGAAAACAAAAAAATCATATAATTCACTTTTATCACCTAAATTCCAAAAAATTGCTCTGGATTAATATATCTATTTTCATATATAATTTCAAAATGTAAATGAGGACCTGTACTATTACCGTGTACTTCCTACTTCTGCTATATCTTGTCCTTGCGTAATAGTATCTCCCTCTGATACATAAATCTTATCACAATGAGCATAAAGAGTTGTTAAATTATTATCCGTAATTTTCAAATGTTTTCCATAGTCTCCTTTATCTGATACTTGTGTTACTGTTCCAGACATTGCAGATTTTATAACAGTTCCTCTTCCGACTCGCTAAGTCAACTCCTGTATGATTACTTGTTACAATTTTATTATTTGATGACCTTGTTCCGAAACCAGATGTTTTTATTCCATTTATAGGCAAAATTATAGAATAATTATTTTTTAAATTTTGTATATCCATTTCCATTTGTGACAATTCTTTTTGTTCTTCATTTTGAACTATAGCAGATTGAGGTTCTTCTGTTTTAGGAATTTCTGGACTATTAGTTTCTGGTGTTTGACCAGCTTCCTTTGGTATAGTTTGTTCTTCACTACTATTTTTTGTATTCTCATTCTGTTTAGGTTCTTCCTTAAGCCAATCTTCAATTTTTTCTTTTACATTTATATTATATCCATTTACCTTATCTATAAATTCATTTTTAAATATATAATTTCTATTCTGAACAGCAACAATAATAATTGCTATATTAAAAAGCATTAACAATTGAAATAAACCTTTATATATATTTCTATTCTTTTCTGTATTTACTTTACTTATACTAGATGGATTTTTTCTTCTTGAATATATTTCTTCTGCTTTCCTTATTTTCTCCATTTCGGATATTGCTCTTTCCATAACTCACAAACCTCTTTTCTTTTTAGGATTACTAAAAATATATTCCTAAAAGAAGAAAAATAGAACTTTAGTATAAAAATTTAAGAACGTACTTAAAATACGTTCTTAATAATCTTTAAAAATAATGACAAATTAACTAGATATATAGATGAAAATTTTAAATTTATGAAATTTTGTAAAAGTTTGTTCTGTTCGCTTGTATTATGAAAAAATATAGTATATATTAGTTAATGAAATGAGAATAAGCAGATGTGGTTTGCCTCCAATAAGGAGGTGAGGCTTATGGTAGAAACAAATTATTTAATATCAATAATATACATATTATACTATGGACTTCTTGGAATAACTATCATAGCAATTACCTTGATTATAGCATTAGTTGTAATTTTGAGTAAGAGCAAATAGACCAATAAAAGAACACATCTGTAAACTTTGGAGAGTTAGATGTGTTTAAACATTTAATCCGAGGTAAACCACTTTGTGGTTTCTCATTTCTTATTTTTATTATACATAGATTTTTTGTTTTTGTCAAATAGAATTTTGAAAAAAGGATGTACAGAGAGTATAGAAAAAGTTGTGTAAATAAATCCTTCCGTGATAAAATAAAAAATA
>CANRSD010000038.1 GCA_947642355.1 uncultured Clostridia bacterium | reverse complement strand
ATAAGTTTTATTTGACTCCCCAGCATAGCTGGGGGTTTAACGCTTAAGTTAAAAAGAAGCAGACATCAAGTCTGCTCTCTAGCATTTTTTATTATCTCTGAGATACAAATAATTGCATCAGCAATAAAATTGAAGATAATAAAAAACCAAACGAAATCTGAATCTACATCAAAAAGTCCACTTTGATTTCCTAAAGATAATATCATTGCTATAGCTCCTTCTAACGATAAAGCATAGCATAATATCCGTTTCTTCTTTAAAATCATATATTTACCTCCTGGTTATTTCGTATATATTTAATTATATACTACTTCTCACAAAAAGTCCAATTACTCTAATGGCTCCCTTAAAGGCCTACCTTGACCTCTAGGATATTTTTTAGGTGTACTTTTTATTTTCCTTATTAATATAATATTTCTTTCTAATTCATTATTTATATTAAATTTTTCTATATTTTCTATTTCTCCGCCTAATAAATTTATTGCCCTTTTACTTCTTTCTAATTCTTCTTCATAATTTGGTCCTTTCATACAAATAACTAATCCACCTATTTTAACAAATGGAATTAAATATTCAACAAGCGTCGTCATATTAGAAACAGCCCTCGAAACAGCTATATCAAAACATTCTCTATATTCTAAATTATTAGCTAAGTCTTCTGCTCTTGTATGGATTCCTTCTATATCTTTTAATTCTAATTTCTTTATAATACTATTTAAAACATTTATTTTTTTATTTACAGAATCTATTAATGTTACTTCTAAATTTTCCTTTATTAATTTAAGTGGAATCCCTGGAAACCCAGCACCAGTTCCAACATCAATTATTTTATCTTTTTCTTCTATAAACTTACTTACTGTAAGCGAATCAATAAAATGTTTAACAACAAACTCTTTTTCATCTTTAATTGCTGTTAAATTTATTTTTTCATTCCATTCTAATAAAGATTTCATATATTTATAAAAATTATTAATATTTTTTATATTAATATTATTTTTTAAAGCTTCATTATTAATATAATTTTCAAATTCTTGATATTCCATATGAAACAATATTCCTTTCTATTTAATTATTTCTTTGTTTGTAAATATATTAGTAAAACTGAAATATCCGCTGGTGAAACCCCTGATATTCTTGAAGCCTGTCCAATTGAATATGGTTTATACTTATTAAGTTTTTGTCTTGCTTCTAATCTAAGTCCTTTTATTTCATCATAATTAATATCTTCAGATAATAATTTTTTTTCTAATTTTTTAAAAGATTCTACTTGTTTTTCTTCTAATTTAATATAACCATCATATTTTATCATAATTTCTACTTCTTTTGTAATTTGTTTATCTAAATTAGGTCTATTTTTATCTATTTTACTTAATTTTTCATAAGTTATCTCTGTTCTTTTTAAAAGCTCTGCAAGCTTAACTCCCCCATCTACAGTAGATGTCCCATTTTCAACTAAAAATTTATTTAATTCTTCATCTGGTTTAATATTTGTATTTTTTAATCTTTCTATTTCTTCATCAATTTTTTGTTTTTTATATAAAAATTTTTTATATCTTTCATCAGATATAAGACCAACTTCATATCCTATTTCAGTAAGTCTTAAATCTGCATTATCTTGTCTTAATAACAATCTGTATTCTGCTCTAGAAGTCATCATTCTATATGGTTCCATTGTACTTTTAGTAACTATATCATCTATTAAAACACCTATATAAGCTTGACTTCTATCTAATATAATAGGTTCTTTTTCTTGTATTTTCCTAGCAGCATTTATTCCTGCAATAATTCCTTGAGCAGCTGCTTCTTCATATCCAGAAGTTCCATTAACTTGTCCCGCAAAAAACAGTCCTCCAATACTCTTTAACTCTAATGAACTTTTAAGCTGTGATGGTTCTATACAATCATATTCTATTGCATAAGCTGGACGTGTAAATTCTGCATTTTCTAACCCTGGTAATGTTCTATACATAGCAATTTGTACATCTTCAGGAAGTGATGAACTCATACCTTGTATATACATTTCGTCAGTATCTAAACCAATAGGTTCCACAAAAATCTGATGGCGTTCTTTATCTGCAAATCTAACTACTTTATCTTCTATTGATGGACAATATCTAGGCCCCGTCCCTTCTATCATACCAGCATATAATGGAGAACGATGTAAATTTTCTCTAATAATATTATGTGTTTTCTCATTAGTATATGTAAGATAACATGGTACCTGCTCATTTTTTATTTCAGTATTTTCAAATGAAAACGGCTCTACATCTTTATCGCCTAATTGTATTTCCATTTTAGAAAAATCTATACTATTTTTATTAATTCTAGCAGGAGTTCCTGTTTTAAAACGTTGTATTTTTATTCCTGCATTTTTCAAACATTCAGATAACTTATTTGCTGGAAATACACCATCTGGACCACTTTCAAAGGAATGTTCTCCAATAAATATTTTTCCTTTTAAATATGTCCCTGTAGCAATAATTATAGTTTTTACATTATATATTGCTCCGATGTTTGTCGTTAAACTTTTTACTTTTCCATCCTCAAACTTAACATCTACAATCTCTGCTTGCTTTATATAAAGATTATTTTGCTTTTCTAAAGTATGTTTCATTTCCATTTGATATCTTTTTCTATCTGCCTGAGCCCTTAATGAATGTACTGCTGGACCTTTTGAAGTATTCAACATTTTTAATTGTATTAATGTTTTATCTATATTCTTTCCCATTTCTCCACCCAGGCTATCTATCTCTCTTACTAAATGACCTTTTGATGAACCTCCAATATGTGGATTACAAGGCATATTAGCCACACATTCTAAACTTATTGAAAATAATAATGTTTTCATACCTAGTCTACTACTAGCAAGAGCAGCCTCACATCCAGCATGTCCTGCACCTATAACAGCTACATCATAATCTCCTGCATTATAACTCATCTTTCTATCTTCCTTCCTTTTTTACATTTTTTTATTGCTCCTCAACTATCTTTTGTTCTAGAATCATTGCTATTACTGCTTTTTGTTTTCTTGTTCCACAATTTTTCTATATGGAACAAGAATAAGTTTTCGCAAAACTTTTGTTTTTAATTCTTTTCAAAATCAATTTTTTTATAATTTTTTCTATAATCCTACAAGTTGTATTTCCCTAGGAGAAAAAATAGCTTAAAATTAATTCTCACGAATTTATTTAGTATTTATTTTCCAAGGCAAAACTTAGAAAAAATTTCATTTATTATATCTTCTGTTACTGATTCTCCTGTTATCTTTCCTAAATCTTCTAGTATTTCTTTTATAACTCCTGAAATAATATCTATTGGCATTTTTTCATTAATTGTATTTTGACATATTTCTATATTTTTTCTTGCATTTTTTATTAAAAACTTATGTCTATTATTACTAACAATCAATTCTCCATTATTTGCAATTTCATTAAATTTGAATATTTTAGAAATTTCAGAATATAATTCCTCTATTCCTTCCCCATTTTTTATAGACATTTTTATTATTGGTTTATTTATTTTATTTATTTTTTCATAATTTATTTTATTTTCTAAATCTATTTTATTTAAAATTATTATTGAATTTTTATTTTTTGCTATATTCAAAATTTCATAATCTTCTTCATTTAATTCTCTTGAGCTATCAAATATACAGATGATTATATCACTTTTTTGTGCCATTTCCATAGCTTTTTCCACACCTATTTTTTCCACAGTATCATCACTCTTTCGTATCCCAGCAGTATCAATAATCTTTAATGGTATTCCACATATCGAAACATACTCTTCAATAGTATCTCTTGTCGTTCCCTCAATATCTGTTACTATTGCTCTTTCTTCCTTTAAAATTAAATTTAATAATGATGACTTTCCTGCATTTGGTCTACCCAAAATAACTGTAGATATTCCATCTCTTAGTATTTTCCCATTATAAAAACTATCCTCTAATTTCTTTAATTTTTTATCTATTTTTTCTAAAAATTCTAGTATTTTTTGATTTGTTGTTTCTTCTATATCATATTCTGGATAATCAATAGCAGCTTCAATATCAGCAGTTATCCACAGAATATCTTTTCGTATATCTTTTATAGCTGTGGATAATCCTCCTTCTAATTGATTTATTGATACTTTAGCCTCTTTATCTGTCTTAGAATTAATTATATCCACAACTGCTTCTGCTTGCGCCAAATCAATTCTTCCATTTAAAAAAGCTCTTTTTGTAAATTCTCCAGGTTCTGCAAGTACTGCACCATTTTCTAGGCATATTTCTAAAATTTTATTTACTATTATACTTCCTCCATGAGAATTAATTTCACACATATTTTCTGTTGTATAACTTTTAGGAGATTTAAAAAAAGACACTAAAACTTCATCTATTATTTCTCCATTTTTGTCAATAATATTTCCATATTTTATGGTATATCCTTTTATTTTTTGATTATTTTTTGGTTTAAAAAATTTATTTAAAATTTCAAATGAGTTTTCCCCACTTATTCTTATAATTCCTATTCCTCCTACTCCTGGAGCTGTGGATATTGCAGCAATTGTACTCATATATTCTCCTTTCAAAAAAATAAAGTCAAAATGAGCCTAATTTTATTTTTAAAATTAAATCCTCACTTTGACTTCAGATTTTTTATTATTTTATTTTTTTAAAGAAACCACTATCTTTCTATATGGTTCTTCTCCTGTACTATGTGTTTGAACTTTATCATTATCTTGCAATTTTAAATGAATTATTTTTCTTTCATAAGCGGACATAGGCTCTAATGTAATAGATTTTCTTGTTTTTATAACACTACCTGCTATTTTATTAGCTAAATTCTCTAAGTCTTTTTCTCTTTTTTCTCTATACCCACCAATATTTAATAAAACCTTTATTTTTCCATCTAAATCTTTACTTACAACATTAGTTAATATATTTTGCAAGCTATTTAAAACTTCTCCCCTATATCCTATTAAATATCCTGTGTTCTCACCATTAATATCAATATAAACATCTCCATCTTTTATATTAATACTATATTCAAAATTATTTTCTGGCAATTTTTCTAAAAATTCTTTCAAAAAATTATTTATTATTCTTTTTATTTCTTCTTCATTAAATTCTATTTTATTTTCCTTTTTAGAAACCTTTACTTCTTTTATATTATTTTCATTTATATCCTTTAAAGTAATCTCAACCTTAACTACCCTTGGGGTTAATATACTAAAAAAACTTCTCTTTTCTTCAGTTTCCAGTACTTTTATATCTACTTTATTTTTTGAAACTTTTAATTCTTTCAATCCTTTTTCAATAGCTTCATTAGTTGTTTTTCCTTCAAATACATAAGTTTTATCCATTTTCTTCCTCCTTCATGCACCTATTTACTATTAATCTTTCCATTATCATTAACAAATTACTAATAAACCAATATAGTGCTAATCCTAAAGGAGCTATTAATGCTATACTTACTGTCATAATTGGCATCATATACATCATACTTTTATTCATTGATTCTAAAGTATCTATCTCTTCTTCATTTTTCTCAACTTTAACCATTTTACCTTCATTCATAAGCTTTAAATTTTCTTCTAGTGTAAGTTCTTTTTCTTCTTTCTTCTTTTTCTTATTTTTAGAATTCATATTTGTAGTAAGTTTCATAGATATTATAGAAGTTGCTACATATAATATTGGTATTATAAACACCTTAAAATCTGAATAATCTTTTGTTGGAATATCACTCAAATCTAATCCCAAAAAATTCATATTAATATTTACATCTTTTTCTGTTTTCCCTAAATTCTTAATTATAGCAATTTCTACATAATTTACATTTTCTTCTTCCAATTTTGATTTATAACCATTTTCACCATATATTTTATCATTTGAAATATTTTTCATATATGTAAGTGGATTACTTACTAACATAAACATTGCAACTACTATAATAATTTGCAATATTGAGCCTAAACATCCACTAAATGGACTCATTTTTTCTTCAGCATATAAATTTTTAACTTCTTCATTAAATCTAATTGGATCATTTGAATATTTGTTTTGAATTTCTTTTAATTTTTCTTGCAATTTAGCAGACTTTTTCATTGTTTTTTGCTGTTTTAAATTCATTGGTAATAATATTAACCTTAGTAAAATTGTAAATAAAATTATTGCTAAACCATAATTATTCACTAAATTATAAATAAAATTTAAAACATGTCCAAATATACCTGCAAAAAATTTAAACATCACATCATCCCTCTCTTCTATTTTAGAGGATCATATCCTCCTTTAGAAAAAGGATTACACTTTAAAATTCTTTTTATTCCTAAAAAAATACCGCTTCAATACACCATACTTTTCAATAGCTTGCTTTACATATTCAGAGCAAGTTGGTTCATATTTACAATGTACTCCATGTAATTCTATCCATGGTGAAATAGACTTTTTATAAAACTCTATCATTTTAATAGTTAACTTTTTCATTTAATATACCTGACTTTTTAAATAAATATACCATATTTTTTTTTATATCATAAAAACTAATATTCTTTGTTTCATTTATTTTTTTTTTATTAATTATAAATAAAATACTATATCCTGTATCTAAATTATATTCTAAATTTTTATAGTTTTCTCTAATTAATCTTTTAAAATGATTCCTAATAACTGCTTTACCCTGTTTTTTTGATACAGCTATGGCTAATTTGTTATATTCTTTATTATTTTTCTTTATATACATATTTATATATTCACTATAATAAAATTTTCCTTTTAAAAAAAGATTTTTAAATTCATATCTCTTTTTTATTGTTTTTGTTTTTTTCATTTTATAAAAAACCTCGTATCCTATTAGTTTTAGAATTTTGAAAAGTTATCCACAATCTTTTTTCTAAAATATTTTTACAAAATTAAATATATAAAAAAAAGGACGCAAGAGTCCTATTTTTCATAATTAAGCAGTTAATTTTTTTCTTCCTTTATTCCTTCTTGCTTTTAAAACTTTTCTTCCTGCTTTAGTTTGCATTCTTTTTCTAAAACCATGTACTTTACTTCTTTGTCTTTTTTTAGGTTGATAAGTTCTTTTCATTATTTAGTACACCTCCCTAATCTCTATCTTTTATATATATATTTAATTTTTGCTTAATTTATACAAGCATTTAGAATTATACTATAAAAAACCACAAAAAGTCAAGCTATTCCACAAATTTATTTACTTTAACATTTTTTTTATTTTTTCTCTTGCTATTTAATTTTATTTTTGATATTATATGTGCATATTTTAAATCTCTACGGAAATATACTTTTCCACAATATGTGCATAAATAAAACCTTTATTTTTCTAAGCTTTCATAAAATGTTGTGGATAAGTCTGTGGATAATTTTTAATTTAATAGAAAGGATGATTTCTTCAATGTATACTAATAAAGAAGATTTACTTACACAAGCCAAAACATTGTTACAAGGTGAAATGACGGGAATTTCATATAATACTTGGATAAAAAGTTTAGAAATTTCAAGTTGTGATAATAATAAAATTGTTTTAATAGCACAATCAAAAATGCAAAAAGATGCAATTGAAGCACGACTTTTTGATTTAGTAGTAAATACATTTAATTATATTACTAATACATCTTGTGAAGTAACTATTATAGAAAAAACAGAAGAAGTTGAACCACAAATTCAATCAAATACTATTAATTTTTCAAATACAGAATCTTATTCTAATAGTTGCTTAAATCCTAAGTATACATTTGATAATTTTGTTGTTGGTAATAATAATAAGTTCGCTCATGCTGCCGCTTTAGCAGTTGCACGGAGCTCCAGCAATTACATATAATCCTTTATTTATATATGGTGGAGTAGGTCTTGGAAAAACTCATTTAATGCAAGCTATTGGAAATAAAATCATTCAAGATAATCCATCTGCTAAAATTTTATATGTAACTTCTGAAAAATTTATTAATGAATTAGTAAATTCTATTAAAGATGCAAACTACAAAAATGAATTGTTTAGAAATAAATATAGAAATATTGATGTTTTACTAATAGATGATATACAATTTATAGCTGGTAAAAAAACTGGACAAGAGGAATTTTTTCACACATTTAATACATTACATGAAAATGGAAAACAAATTATAATTTCTAGTGATAAACCTCCTCGTGACATTCCTTTATTAGAAGAAAGATTAAAATCAAGATTTGAATGGGGAATATTGGCAGATATTTCAATGCCAGATTATGAAACACGTCTCGCAATTCTTAGAAAAAAAGTACAAACAGATAATATAATCATAGATGATTATATACTTTCTGTAATTGCTACAAAAGTAGACTCAAATATTAGAGAATTGGAAGGGGCCTTAAATAAAATTATTGCATATGCTTCACTTACTCATAGCCCTATTACTATTGAAATGACTGAAAAAGCAATAAATGACATTGTCCTTCAAAAAGAAAAGGTCATATCAGCAGAATATATTCAAGAAATTGTTTCTAAATATTTTAATATAGATAAAAAAGATTTAATATCTACAAAAAAATCTAATGACATTGTCTATCCTAGACAAATTGCTATGTATCTTTGTAGATCAGTGGGCCAAATGTCTTTTCCAAAAATAGGTGAAGAATTTGGTAAAAGAGATCACACCACAGTTATGCATGCATTTAAAAAAATTGAAAAAGAATTAAAAGAAAATTCAAATACAAAACTAATTGTGGAAAGTGTGAAAAACATAATTAAAGATTCAAAATGATAAAAAAACTTTAATATTAATACAAAAAAATATATTTTTTAAAATTTATGTTTTAGAGAACAAAACTTTTACTAAAGAACACGAATCAAAGCTTACGGAAACAACACATAAGTTATCAACAGTTATTCTGTTAATAACCTGTATAAAAATTGTTGATATGTGTTAATTCACAAAAGTTGTTTAATAGTGTGGATAAAAGTAATACTTATACACAAATTTATCAACATTGTTTTTACTAGGGAAATAAACATTTTAAAAGTTTTTCCACAAAATCCACAACTACTATAACTAATACTACTAAAATTATTATTTATATAAAAGGAGAAAAAATAATGAACTTCATATGTGAAAAAGAAACTATTCTAAAAGCAATTAATTCTGTTATTAATGGAGTTGCTTCTAAAACAACAATGCCTATATTAGAAGGTATTTTAATTCAAACAAATGAAAATGAAATAAAATTAACAACTTACGATTTAGAAATAGGTATAGAATATATTATAAATGCAAAGATAAAAGAACAAGGAAATACAGTTGTAAATGCTGTAATGTTTAGTGAAATAATTAGAAAACTTCCTAATAAAGAAATTCAAATTTCTATAAATAACAATAATTTATTAGAAATAGAATGTGAAGGTTCTTTATATAAATTAGCAACTATGAATCCAGATGAATTTCCAGAATTACCAAAGATAAGTGTTGAGAATTCTGTAGAAATAGAACAAAATATATTAAAAAATATGATAAGAAAAACTATATTTGCAGTAAGTCAGGAAGAAAATAGACCAATTTTTACAGGTTGTTTATTTGAAATAATAGATAATAAATTAAATGTTGTTGCTGTTGATGGGTATAGATTAGCAATTAAAAGCAATAATATAAATGAAAAGACTAATGATTTTAGCAGTGTTATTCCAGGAAAAACATTAAATGAAGTAAATAAAATAATGTCAGATTCATTTGATATAGTAAAAATAGGTATTTCTAAAAATCAAGCTTTGTTTGAAATGGAAAATTGTAAAATAGTTACTAGATTGCTGGATGGTGAGTTTTTAAAATATTCTAATGCTATTCCAAGTAATTGGGAAACAAGAATAAAAGTAAATAAAAGTGAAATACAAAATTGTTTTGAAAGGATTATTCTAATTTCAGCTTCATCAATAGAAAAAGAAAAGAAATATCCAGTAAAAATAAATATAGAAGTAGGAAAGGTTACTATTTCTTGTGCAAATCAAACAGGTGATGCAAAAGAGGAAATTTATGTTGAAACAGAAGGGAAAGAATTAGAAATTGGTTTTAATCCAAGGTTTTTCTTAGATGCTTTAAAAGTAATTGATGATGAAGAAGTTTCTATTGAATTTGGAACTAATAGATCTCCTTGTATAATAAAACCTGTTGAGGATGGGGACTATGTTTATATGATATTACCAATAAAAATGAAAGATTAATAGAATATGTTATCCACTTTTTGTTATTAATTTGTGGATAACATTACGGAAACTTAAGTTTAAAAGGAAAAGATAATGTACATAAAAAAAGTAACTCTAAATAATTTTAGAAATTATAAAAATCAAGAAATTGATTTTGGAGATAATGTAAATATAATATATGGAGATAATGCTGTTGGAAAGACAAATATTATTGAATCAATATTTTTGTGTGCATATCGGAAAATCTTTTAGAGCCAAAAAAGATAATGATTTAATAAAATTTAATGAAAAAGAGGCCATTGCTGAAATAGTTTTTGCTAAATCGGATAGAGAAGGAATAATACTTTCTAAAATAAATGATCAGAAGACTTTTTTTATAAATGGTGTTAAACAAAGTAGAATTAGTGATATAATAGGAAAAATAAATGTTATAATTTTTACACCAAATGATATTGATATTGTAAAATCAGGACCACAAAGAAGAAGAAAATATATTGATATGATGATAAGTTCATTAAGACCTAATTATATTCATTTATTAAATAATTACAATAAAGTATTAGAACAAAGAAATAATTATTTAAAACAAATAAAAAATGAAAATAAATCTAAAGAAATGTTAGAAATTTGGGATGAACAAGTTGCAGAATTATCTAGCAAAATTTATGAATATAGAAAAAAATATATAGATAAAATAAAAGAAAAGATTTCAGATATTCACAATATGATAACAAATTGTGGAAAACTACAAGAAGAAATTAAAATAAAATATATTTCTACAGGAAGTGATAAAAATACATTTTTAGAAAATATTTATAAATCTAGAAATATTGATATTCAAAGAGGATATACAAGTATTGGAATACATAGAGATGATATAATAATTTATATTAATCATAAACCAGTATCAGTATTTGGTTCTCAAGGACAACAAAGGACAGTAGTTTTATCACTAAAATTGTCAGAACTAGCGGTAGTAACAGATGAAATGGATGGAGATTCTCCAGTTTTATTATTAGATGATTTTATGTCTGAATTAGATGAAAAAAGAAGGACAATTTTAGTTGAACAAATAAAAAATTATCAAGTAATAATAACTTGTACTGATAATTTCAATATAAATTGTGAGAACAAAAAAGTTTATTATGTTGAAAATGGAGTTTGTATAAAGAAGGAGTAAGAATGTATTTGCATATTGGAAAAAATTGTGTTATAAAAAATAATAGTATTATTGGAATTTTTTCTATAGATAGTATTGAAAATACAAAAGAATATAAAGATTTATTAGAAAATTTGGATAATAACATGAATGATATATCTGAAGGGCAGAGAAAAACATTTATTTTAACAAAAGAAAAAGGTTTTCTTTGTGGATATATTTCAAACATAGGAATAAATACAATAAAAAAACGCAAGATGTAAAGGGAGGTAAAAATGGAAAAGTTTGAACATGAGTATAATGCAGAGCAAATTCAAGTATTAGAAGGATTAGAGGCAGTAAGAAAAAGGCCAGGTATGTATATAGGTAGTGTTTCTATAAGGGGATTACATCACCTTGTATATGAGATAGTAGATAATTCAGTTGATGAAGCATTAGCTGGATATTGTACAGAAATTAATATAATAATTGAACCAGGAAATATTATATGTGTAAAAGATAATGGAAGAGGAATACCTATTGATATACATCCTAAAACAAAAATATCTGCAGCAGAAACAGTATATACAGTTTTACATGCAGGTGGAAAATTTGGTGGAGATAGTGGGTATAAAGTGTCTGGTGGACTTCATGGGGTAGGTGCATCAGTTGTAAATGCTTTATCTGAATGGACAGAAGTTACTATTCAAAGAGATGGTGGAATATATGCAATGAGATTTGAAAGAGGTAAGACAGTAAAAAGTTTAGAAAGAATAGGAGATTCTAAAGAGACGGGAACACAAGTTAGATTTTTTGCAGATGGTACTATTTTTGAAACTCTTGAATATGAATATGAAGTTTTAGAAAACAGATTTAGAGAAATGGCGTTTTTGACTAAAGGTTTAAAAATTATCTTAGAAGATACAAGAGGAGAAACACCTAGAAAGGCAGAATTTTGTTTTGAGGGAGGTTTAAGATCTTTTGTTGAATATTTGAACAAAAATAAGGAAAAGTTACATAAAGATCCGATTTATATTGAAAAAAATGGTGATATACCAGTGGAAATATCTATTCAATATACATCAGCATATTCAGAAAATATATATACTTTTGTTAATAATATTAATACAATTGAAGGAGGAACGCATTTAGAAGGGTTTAAAAGAGCTCTTACAAAAGTATTTAATGATTATGCGAGATCAAAAAATATATTAAAAGAAAAAGATGGAAATTTACAAGGTGACGATATAAGAGAGGGAATAACAGCAGTAATTTCTGTAAAAGTAAAAGAGCCACAATTTGAAGGCCAAACTAAAACTAAATTGGGAAATAGTGAAGTTACAGGTGTTGTACAGTCTATGGTAAATGAAAGTTTAGCAAATTTTTTAGAAGAAAATCCAAATGTTGCAAAAGCTATCCTTGAAAAATGTATTAGTGCTTCGAGAGCAAGGGAGGCTGCAAGAAAGGCAAGGGAATTAGTTAGAAGAAAAAGTGCGTTAGAATCAACAACATTACCAGGAAAACTTGCTGATTGTAGTAGTAAAAATCCAGAAGAATGTGAAGTGTATATAGTTGAGGGGGATTCTGCTGGTGGTAGTGCAAAACAAGGAAGAGATAGGAAATTTCAAGCAATTCTTCCACTTTGGGGAAAAATGCTTAATGTTGAGAAAGCAAGAGCAGATAAAATTTATGGAAATGATAAATTAAATCCAGTTATATTGGCTGTTGGAGCTGGTATAGGATCTGATTTTGATATTACTAAAATAAGATATGGAAAAGTTATAATTATGGCTGATGCTGATGTTGATGGAGCACATATTAGAACATTATTACTTACATTTTTCTTTAGATATATGAGACCTTTAATTGAAAATGGAAATGTATTTTTGGCTCAACCACCTTTATATAAATTATCTAAAAAAGGTATGACTGATAGATACTGCTATACTGATGAAGATTTAGAACAAGCATATAAAGAACTAGAAGAAAAAGGAATTGGTAGAGATCAATTAGGACTTCAAAGATATAAAGGTTTAGGAGAAATGAATCCAGAACAATTATGGGAAACTACAATGAATCCAGAGACTAGAATATTAGTGAAAGTTACAATGGATGATGCAATGAGTGCTGATGAAACATTTTCATTATTGATGGGAGATGAAGTTGGTCCAAGAAGGGACTTTATTCAAGCAAATGCAAAATATGTTAAAAATTTAGATATATAATATTGAAAAAATCCTAGAAGAATTAAACACTTCTAGGATTTTTTCATCGATAAAGCATATATTAACTTTCAGCTAAAACTTATACACATAATATTTCACTCTAATATATATCACTATATAACTAGAATTGATACCACATATATAAATCATTTACTAGAACATAAAAACACATTTAACAACTGCATTCCTCTTATTAAAAGACTAAAAGCAATCATTATAAAATATTAAATACATTCATAACTTCAAATATATTACCTACATAAAAGTTAAATTTCTTTAACTAATGGAATAAATAATATACTCTTTGTGATCAACATAAATTGATAAAAGATTAACTTTAACCAATTTATATCTTGACTCGATTATAAAAATGACTATAAATATAATCAAATTTATCTCTTAAGTTAGGCTAATATAAACTTTACAATATTATTATGTTCAAATAAAAAAAATATATACAAAAACTTATGTGGAAAAGTTTTCCACATATAAAAATTAAGATTATAAAAGTGTGGAAAAAGAAAAAAATATAAAAAAATATTGACATAATAAAAAAACTGATGTATCATAAATAAAATTTTAAAAGAAAGGAGAAAATATATAGAAAAATTAATTTCAGTTCAAGAATGGTTACCATTTGATAAAATTTTTGAAGATGGAATTATATTAACTAAAAATAAATTTGTAAAATTAATTAAAATAATTCCTATTAATTATGATTTAAAATCTAAATTAGAAAAAGAGTCAATTTTAAATTCATATAAGTTGTTTCTCAAAACTTGTGATTTTGATATCCAAATATTAATTCAAAGTAAAAAAGAAAATTTAAATTCTTATATAAATAAAATAAATAATCAAATAAAATTAGAAAAAAATGAAAAATTGGAAAACATTTTTAAATCTTATATTGAATTTATTCAAAATCAAAATAGAGTAAAAAACTCTGCATCTAAAAATTTTTATATTCTTATTAATCAAAAAATAGAAAATCCTGATAATAAACAAATAAAAGAAAATTTAAATGAAAAGTTTTTTAAAGTAAAAGATAGTTTATCAAGATGTGGTAATTTAATTTTTGATATTTCAACAAGAAAAGAAGTAGAAGATATTTTATATTCTTTTTGCAATTTGAGAACTACATTAAAATTTTTTTAAGGGAGGAATGTATATAAATTTTTTAAATGGAAGTCTATTTAATAAAGATAAAATTTCACCATCATATATAAATACTTTAAATCCTAAATATATTGAAATAGATAATAGTTTTTATGGTGGTTTAATAGTTGTGGATTATTATAGAGAATATTCAGAGATTATTTTAAAAAATATTATTAATTCTAATATTAATCTTACAATATCAATGTTTTATGAAAAACAAGATACATATAAAACTATAAAAGATTTAACATATTATATTGGAAATAGTGGAGTAGATTTAAAATATGGGAAACAAAATAGAGAAGATATTGAAATTGCTGCTTTTAGTTATAATGATGCAAAATATATAAGAAAAGAAATGCAAGTAAATAATCAAGAACTATATTATTTATATATGTATGTTACAGTTTTTTCCACATCAGAAAAAGAATTAGAATATACGTTGAATAAAGTAGAAGGAATGTTTCAATCTTATGGTATTGTAACTAAAAGAGCAAATTTCAGGCAAGAACAGGTTTATACGGCATGCTTACCAGTAATGGAAAATACTACAGAAATAAAAAATGCAAGTAAGAGAAACATTTTAACAGATGGACTTATTGCTACATATCCATTTATATCTACATCTATTTTTGACGAAAATGGAATTTTAGTTGGGACAAATATTTATAATGATTCTTTAGTTTTAATTGATAGATTTAATAAAGATAAATATAAAAATGCTAATATGTGTATATTTGGAACTAGTGGTGCTGGAAAATCTTTTTATACTAAACTGTTAATATTACGTTATAGGATGATGGGGATAACTCAATATGTTATAGACCCAGAAAGAGAATATCATAATATTTGTAGTAGTTTAGATGGTTTATTAATAAAAATAGGTCCTTCTTCTAAAACTTTTATAAATATATTAGATATACGTGAAGAAAGTATTGAAGAAGAGAGTGGATATTTACAAACTAAAATTGGAAAGTTAAAAGGATTTTTTAAATTAGTGATGGGAGACATTAACGAAGAAGAATGGTCTATTTTGGAAGAAAAATTAATAGAAACATATAAACAAAAGGGAATTACATTTGATGATAACTCTCTTTATTATAAAGATAATGAAAAATTTTGTATAAAACCATTATTCAAAAATAGTATGCAAATGCCAATATTAAAAGATTTATATGAAAATTTAAAAAAGGATAGTAAGTCTCAAAAAATGAGTATTAAATTAAGACCATTTGTTAATGGATCTTTAAGTTATTTAAATAATTATACAAATATAGAAATTAATAATAAATTGATAATTGCTGATATTTATGAACTAGGAGAAGATAATATAAGTTATGGTATGTGGATTTTCGTAGAATTATTTTGGGACAAAATAAAAAAAGATAGATCTGAAAATAAAAGTATATATATGGATGAAATATGGAGACTTATAGGAGTTACTTCAAATAGAGATGTAGCAAGTTTTATTTATAAAATATTTAAAACTATAAGAAAATATGGAGGAAGTGGTGTAGCAATAACACAAGATATATCAGATTTATTTAGTTTAGATAATGGAAATTTTGGAAAAAGTATTTTAAATAATTCAAGTATAAAGTGTTTTTTTTCATTGGAAGAAGAAAATATTTTAACATTAGAAAAATATACTAAGTTATCTGAAAAAGAAAAAATTGAAATAAAGTCTTTAAAAAAAGGAGAAAATTTAATGTTTGTAGCAGACAATCATATTTTAACTAAAGTAGAAGCTTCTAAAGAAGAAATAGAATTAATAGAAGGAAGGTGTAAAATATAAAAAAAGTTATTACAGCTCTAGGAACTAATGAATTAAATTCAAGACTTAAAGGTATTTATGAAGTTATTCGGAAATGATATTCCTTATCAAGAAGGAGTTTTAGATATATTAAAAGGAAATTCTGATATAAATATAGTTATTTTAAGTGAACTTTTAATTGGTGATTATGAAATTCGAGATTTTTTAAATATTATAAATAAAATAAACCCATATTTGGAAATAATTTTTTTTATGGAAAAAGAAAATTCTAATTAACTTAAGCGTTAAACCCCCAGCTATGCTGGGGAGTCAAATAAAACTTATAG
>CANRSD010000037.1 GCA_947642355.1 uncultured Clostridia bacterium | reverse complement strand
AGTTGGTAGAGCATGCGGCTGTTAACCGCAGGGTCGTAAGTTCGAGCCTTACACGGGGAGCCATAAAAATAGAAAAAGTTAAAAGCTTTCATTGGAAAAACTTTTAACTTTTTTTGTGTTAGGAAGTGATTTTATGAAGTTTTCAAAAGATGCGATGAAACTATTATTAGAAATTAATAACGTAATATATGATGATATAAAGTTAGAATTTTTATATCATTCTAATAAATTAGAAGGTAGTACATTTAATTTAGAACAATTAAATGTGTTATTAGATGAAGATAAAATAATAGGTGAACACTCTGTAGATGATGTGCAAGAAACGATTAATTCATTAAAATTATTTGATTTTGTCATTAAAACTATTGATGAAGAACTAACACCAAGATTATTAAAAGAGTATCATTCT
The DNA here is from genome assembly GCA_947642355.1 of uncultured Clostridia bacterium. GTDB lineage: Bacteria > Bacillota > Clostridia > TANB77 > CAG-508 > Scatovivens. The sequence continues at coordinate 16,398 of CANRSD010000037.1, read as the reverse complement.
TTATTAAAATCTAATACTATAGATTCAGAGCGAGGATTTGCAGGAGTATACAAAAAGATTCCTAACAAATTAAGAGGTGTAGATATTGAAACGGCACAACCATATGAAGTAGAAGAAAAAGTTGATAAACTATTGGAAATGAAGATAGATGCAATAGAAGATATTGCTAATTTTCATCAAAGATTTGAACATATTCATCCATTTCAAGATGGAAATGGTCGAATAGGTAGATATCTCATGTTAAGACAATGTATTGAAAATAATATTGATTTCATTGTTATTGATGATGAATATAATAAAGAATATAAGCAAGCACTTTATACAGCACAAAAAGATAATAATATAATTCCTCTTGTAAAAATACTAAAGAAATGTCAAACAAGATTAGATGAAAAGTTAAGTAAATATAAAACACAAATAGAAGAACTGAATAATAAATAGATTGACCAGCTATAAAAAGTCAATAGAAAAATGAAAGAAATTTGAAAAAGTTTTTTAGTTAAAAACTTGCATAACAAATAACCAGTAGTCAACTGGTAAAATATGTTAATAAAAAACTAAATACAAAGCGATTAAAAATCCTTTATCCAGCTCATTTGTAACAAATGTAAAGTAAAGGCTTCAGACAATCTAACGAGACTAAATCTCATGGAGGTAACACCGAAGCCCTCTATCATTACAGGTATTATCTCAAACCTTAATTGAGATAACAAGTCAAAATTAAAATTTGTGCATTAATTTTGATTAAATTTATTATACGTGGAGGATAATATACTTAAATATCCAAGAAATATGCATGGGAGAGAATTATGGGCAAAAATAGAAGTCCTTGAAAATGTTTAAAACTCCTTTATTAAAAAATAGAAATTAATTAATAGAGGAGTAATTATTATGAATTATGAAGATAAAAAAATGTAGGAATTATAACATCAAATGTGAAACCAGAAATAGCACTTAATGTTATAGGACACTTAGCCATATCTATTGGTAAATATTCAGAAGATGAAATTACAGGAAAATTTCATCTTTGGAGAATAGATTGAAATGATAAGTAACTTTTGAAGAAATTGAAGAAAAGATATATATTAAAATTTGTCATAATTTGTTATAAATCTGTCACGAATAAAAAAAGAAGGCTTGAAACATAGATGTATTAATAACTTTGAAAGCCAGGTTAACTCTAAATGAGGAGACAATTAATAAAAATAGTATTTGTTACTTTTATTCTATAGAATTTTTTAAATCGTCATAATTTATATCTAAAACTTTACATAAAGCAATTAATTCAAAGTCTTTTATTATCATTTGACCAGTTTCCATACGATTTAATTCAGTACTATCTATATAAACTGCATGTAATTGTAATTTTTTACAAACTTCAACCTTTTTTAACTTCAATTTTTCTCTATATTCTTTTATTAAACTTCCTATAACATTACTTTTTTCATTTTTATACTTTTTCAAAGATTTATCCTCACTATAAACAATTTTTATTGATTTTACATTAAAGTTTTGTTAAGATATCGGGTAAGCCTCGCATTAAAGTTATATTATTTATTTATTAATGAAAGGAGGGAAAGAATATTAAAAAAGAAGATATAAAAAAGCATAATAATGTATTATTTATTATGCTTTTTTTCTTTCACAAAATCTTCAAACTCTCTTTTGTGAGAATTAATGTAAGATATTAAAATGGTAGATGCTATTTCTTTTATTTGTTCTTTGGATATTTCTATAATATTTCTTCACTTTCAAATGGATTAAAAATAATTCTATAATCATCAATATTAATATCTAGTTTTTGTGAAAAATCAATAACAGATTTTTTACAATCTTAGAAAATGAATATTCTGGAAACAATTGTATTTATATTAATTTTATGATATAAATAAGTAAAATATGAATTTTGTGGCATGATGTTGCAAAATTACTGTGAACTACTATAACTACAATTATGGATAAAATAAAAGATGAACATAAGTTAACTGCGGAACTAGCTTTAAAAGATATAAATAAACCAATAGGTGTAGCAGAATATAAATATTTATAAGAGTATTTAGCAAATAATTTACCAAGTATAGAAACATTAGAAAAAAGATTAAATAATAAAGAAATAGAAGAATAGAAAAAATTCATTTAAGGAGGAAAATAGTCAAATTATTGCCCAATTAGCATCAAATTTAATTGAAGCATCTGCACGAAATACATCAAGCTATATAGCAGATAAGATAAAGACAAGCAAAGCGAAGAAAAATGACAATGAAACTATTAATGAATTAGAGGAAATAATACAGAATTTATTGAATGATAAACTAGAAATTTAAAGAATAGCTCAAGCATACGAACAGGAATTGTTATCACAAAAAATTACAGAAAAAGATATTGAATATATTACTAATAATTTATTGCCAATATTCAGTAAATTTATACCTAGTGATAAAATAGATAGTTTTGAACAAATAAAATCTTTGCTATCTGTTGAAACACTTACTATAATGCAATTATTAGGTTTTAATTATAAGAGAGCAATTGGAGAACCATTAACATTATTGTTACAAAAGATAATAGAATCCAAAATACCAACGGACTCTACAATGAATAATAAATTGGCATTAGTACTAGCAAATATAGCATTGGATGAAAAAGCAACAAAAAGATATTATAAATTAATGAAATAGATAATATAATTAACTGATGTGAAAGGAATAATAAATGATATTTGATAATTATTTTTTAAAAATAGATAATTTATTAAAAAGAAGAATAGAAATAGATGTAAGCTTATATGAGAAACTGCAAAAGTTATCAGATATTTACGATGCTTCAATAAATAAACTAGTTAATGTAGCACTTATAGAGATGATAAAAACAAATAATATAAATCTTTATAATAGGCCAGAGTTGGAAATATCAGAATCACATAATTTTAGTATTAGAGAATCTACTTATAGAAATCTTGAAAATTTAAGAGCAAAATATCATATATCTATATGTAAACTTGTAAATATTGCTATATATAATGCTGTAAATAGTTAGAGCATTATTTATAGATTGGATTTTAAATATTTAATAGAAATTTAAAGGAGAATATTTATGGATAGAAAATTAAAAATATTAAAAGAAAAATGTCCGCAAAACCACAAATGTCCAGCAGTAAGTGTTTGTCCAGTTGGAGCATTGAGCCAAAAATATTTTGAAGCACCTGAAGTGGATTATGATAAATGCATAAGATGTGGAAAATGTTCGAACTTTTGTCCTAAAAAAGCATTAATATTATAAAAAGAAATGAGGATTTATAATTATGAAACTATTATTAACATCTGGAGGAATATCAAATAAGAGTATTGAAAATGAATTGAAAGATTTATTAGAAAAAAATTTTAATGGACTAAAATTATTATTTTGTACAACAGCTTCAAATTATGAAGGTGGTGAAATGAATGAATGGTTAATTGATGATTTAATAATGTTAAAGAATTTAGGCTTTAAAATAGATGTGTGTGATATTAATGGAATAAATAAAGAAAACTTTTTAAAGAGATTTGAATGGGCAGATGTTTTTTATTTTGAAGGTGGAAATACACGGTTGGCTTAGGAAGTGTATAAAAAATTCAGGACTAGAAGAATATTTACCTAATTTATTAGAAACAAGAATTTGGATTGGAGCAAGTGCAGGAAGTTGTGTATTGTGTCCAACAATTTGTAATTCTTGTCAGGATTTATTTGATGAGAATATTGATGAAAATCCTATTGATGGACTAAATTTAATAGATTTTCAATTTATACCACACCTTAATAATAAATATTTTCCGAAAATAAATTTTGAAAATTTAAGAATTGCAAGTAAAAATTTATTAAAAACAGATGGAAAGAAATTATGTATTGTTGACGATAATGGTGCAGTATCAGTAAATAATGGAATTGTTAAAATTATAAGTGAAGGAAAGTATTATGAAATTTAATATAAGAGAAAAGATGAAAATGAAATTACAGGTAAATTTCAACTATGGAGAATAGATTAAATTTTAACAGGAGGTTTTATGAATATTGATATAAAAAAAGTAAAGATTAATGTAACTATGCCAAGAGAGAGTTTGCATGAAGTAAGAGATGCTGTTTGTGAAGAAGGTGCTGGAATTATAGGTAATTATTCAAACTGTACTATATCTACAAAATGTATTGGAACTTTTAAAGGTTCTAATGATGCAAATCCATATATTGGGGAGAAAAATAAACTAGAAATAGTAGAGGAAGAAAAACTAGAATTTATTTGTGATGTTGTTATTGTGAAAAAAGTATTGAAAAGATTAAGAGAGGTACATCCATATGAGGAGCCAGCAATAAATATTATACCTCTTATAGATGAAGATAATTTTTAAATAATTAAAAGGAGATATTATGAGTACAACAAAAGAGTATAGAGATTTTATAGTAGAGCAATTAGATATATTGGAAAATATAACTTGTAGAGCAATGATGGGAGAATATTTACTTTATTATAATAGTATTTTATTTGGTGGAATTTATGAGAATAGATTGCTTGTAAAAATAGTTAATAGTAATAAAAAATATAATATGAAAGAAGCTATACCATATAAAGGTGCTAAACCAATGTATTTAATAGAGGATATAGATAATAAAGAGATTTTAAAAGAAATAATTATAAATACTTGTAAAGATTTACCTATAAAAAAATAATATGTTTTATGAAGATATAAGGAGTAAAAATGCAAGAACTTATTGAAGATTTATTTAAAGTATATAATAGTGCAATAGATAGCTATAATTCTAAAATTTTTCAAGTAATTAATGATAAATATACAATTATAGATAAAGCGATGTTATCTTCTTATTTGTACATAAAAATATTATATGAATTAGAGAATATAGAAGAAATTTCAAAAGAAGTGCTTATAAACTATTTAGTAAAACAAATGATTTATGGAGAGACAGGAAGCTTAGCATTGGATTTTACAGATAAAACAAAAGAAATTTTATATAGGAGAAGTAATTGATGATTTAGTAATAGAAAAATTTACTTATAAAAATAGAATTCTAAAATATTTAAAATATAATTATAAGATATTTCCTAAAAATAATTACATAGAACTTTTAAGTTTTTGTGAGAGAATATCAGAGTATTGTATTTTTAAGAAAATGTATTTAAGAGGAAATAGAGAAGTAGAATTAGCTATAGAAAAATTAGATGAAAAATTTAGAAAAGAAATAGTTATTTTAAAGGATTCTAATAATCGTATAGATATAGAAAAATTTAAAATACTAACTAAAATAAATGAGAATGAATTTGAAAACACGGAATATAATCAGCTTATGCAAGTTGCACTAAATTTAAAAGATGTTTATCGTTTTTTATCATTAAATTTAGTTATAACAGAGAATACATTATTTCATCATTATATACTTTCGATTATGAGTATATTGTTTTGTGAGTATTTAAACAAAGAATTAAATGAGAATATAGATATTTATAAAATACTTATAAAATCTTTATTTCATGATTTTTGCGATTATAAAGGAAATGAAATAGTAACTCATGTAAAAAATTATAATGAAGAAACTAAAAAAATGTTTTCAGAAATGGAAGTTGATGATAAAAAAGAATTGGAAAGTAAAATTGGATATAAATTATATGATATTATATTACACTATTTAGATGAACAAGAAGGCTATATAAGTAATTTATTAGATAAAATGTTGGCATTTATGAAACTTTGGATAGAAGAAGAATATATGGGGAATAAAACTTGTATAAAAGCAACTTTTACCCTTTTTCAAGATAGATTAAAAAGATTTAAAAATGCAAATGTGATAGAAAATGTTAAGACTAGAGAATTTTTGATGGATTTATTAAGAGAAAGTTATATTTATGTAAAAGAACATATGATGAAAAAAGATAGAAATATATTTTTAAAATATTTTTTGGAAGATGAGGAAAAAGAATTTAAAGAAGAAATAAAAAATATAAGAGAAAACAAAAATAGTTTTTAGCATAAAATAGAATGGGAGGAAGAATTATGAATTGGGTGTGTTGTAAATGTGGAAATAATGAATTTGATAAGGATCAAATTCAAACAACTGGAGGAAATTTTTCAAAATTATTTGATGTACAAAATAAAAAGTTTATATCTGTAACATGTACAAATTGTGGGTATACAGAGTTTTATAAGTCAGTTACTTCTTCAGCTATGAATATATTAGATTTTTTAATGGATTAGAATGCTATGAAAGATTTAAAATTTTTAACTAAGAATTTAATAGCACATAGGGGAATGCATAATAAAGAAAAAGGAATACCAGAAAATTCTATGAAAGCTTTTGATGAGGCAATTATAAATAATTATATAATAGAACTTGATATACATATTTTGAAAGATGATGTAATAGTTGTTTTTCATGATGATAATTTAGAAAGAATGACTGGTGTAAGTAAGAATATAAAATCAGTTACATATAATGAAATTAAAAATTTATATTTGAATAATACTATTTATAAAATTCCTTTATTAGAAGATGTATTAAAGAAAATAGATGGAAGGGTTCCTATTATAATTGAACTTAAAATTGATAATAAAGTTCGGAGTACTAGAAAAAAAGCTAGCTAAAATATTAGATTGTTATAAAGGAAAGTTTGCTATAAAGAGTTTTAATCCACTTAGTGTATATTGGTTTAAAAAGTACAGACCAGACTTTATTAGAGGGCAGTTATCACAGGGATTTTCAAATGATAATATTTTAAAAAAAATATTTTTGAAAAATATGTATTTTAATTTTATTACAAAACCAGATTTTATTTCATATGATATAAATGCTTTACCAAATAATAATGTTCAAAAATATAGAGATAAAGGTCATGTTGTTTTAGGATGGACAGTAAATGATAAGAAAAAATTTGAAAAAGGTAAAAAGTATTGTGATAATTTGATTTGCGAGAATTTTGACATAATTACAAAATAATTGCAAAAATATTGCAAAAAGTATTGATTTTTGTAAAATCTTGTAGTATACTAAATATAGTTCTAAAAGATATTTTATTATTAAATCATTTTTTTATTTATATTCAATGAAGAAATAACAATTTTAATTTTTAAAGAAGTAGTATTTTATAATATCTAAATTTTAAATAGAAGCTAATGAACTAAAAGTGATATAAAACTTTGGGTTTATTAGTTTATTTTTTATTTCAAAATTTTTCCAAAATATAGAAAACGTAATGGAAGTTAATATTAAAATTAAATGTCAAATTATATTTTATATTGTTTATGTCTATATTTTGTTTTGAATCTTATTACATAATATTTATTTTTTAGAACAATTTTAATTTAGGAGGGATGCTTATAAGTTATATTATATTAATTAAAGTCGAATAAAAATAATATATTTAGTCATTAGCAAAGAGAGATTTAAATAAATAAATCTCTCTTTTATATTAAGAAATTAAAAAAATTGTATATTTTTAAAAATTGTTATGATATAATATTTTCATATTTATGTAATTGGAGGTTTGTATGATTAAATTAAAATTTGAAAATTCAAGTATAAAGGAAAGTACAATTTTAGAATATGCAGATGAAGTTCAAAAAATTCATAATAAAATGAATAAAAAAAGTAGTGATGAAAAGGAATTTTTAGGTTGGTTAAATCTTCCTACTGATTATGATAAAACTGAATTTAAAAAAATAAAAAAAGCTGCTGAGAAGATAAAAAAAGATTCAGATGTTTTGGTTGTAATTGGTATAGGTGGATCATATTTGGGAGCAAGAGCTGTTATAGATGCACTAACTCATTCATTTTATAATGAAATGACAGATTCTAAAAGAAAAACACCTCAAATAGTATATGTAGGTTGTAATTTAAGTCCAGTTTATATGAATGATATTTTAGACTTTGTTGCTAATAAAGATATATCTATAAATGTTATTTCAAAGTCAGGAACAACGACTGAACCTGCGATTGCGTTTAGAATTTTTAGAGAAGTTTTAGAAACTAAATATGGTGTAGAAGAAGCAAGAAAAAGAATTTATGTAACAACTGATAAACAAAAAGGAGCTTTAAAAACTCTTTCAGATGAAGAAAAATATGAAACTTTTGTTATACCAGATAATATTGGAGGAAGATATTCAGTTCTTACTGCAGTAGGTCTTTTACCAATTGCAACATCTGGTGTAAATATTGACAAATTAATGAAAGGTGCAAAAGATGCACAAGATAAATATTCAGATAGTAATTTAAAATATAATGATTGTTATAAATATGCAGTAATTAGAAATTTACTTTATAATTCAAATAAAAAAATTGAAATACTAGCTAACTATGAACCTAAACTACATTATTTTACAGAATGGTGGAAGCAATTATTTGGAGAAAGTGAAGGAAAAGATTTAAAAGGAATTTTTCCAGCTGGAGTAGATTTAACAACTGATTTACACTCTATGGGACAATATATTCAAGAAGGGGAAAGAATTATTTTTGAAACAGTATTAAATGTAAGTAAAAATGAGTCAGAAATAAAAATTCAGTCTGATGATCAAAATTTAGATGGATTGAATTATTTATCTGGAAAAACTTTGGGATATATTAATTCAAAAGCTATGGAAGGAACTATTTTAGCACATGTAAAGGGAAATGTTCCTAATATAATGATAGAGATAGATAGTTTAAAAGAAGAGACTATTGGAGAGCTTATATACTTTTTTGAAAAAGCTTGTGCTATTTCTGGAAATTTATTAGGAGTAAATCCATTTAATCAACCAGGTGTTGAAGAATATAAAAAGAATATGTTTCATTTATTAGAAAAACCAGGATACTAAAAGAAGTGGAGTAATTTATGGAAAGAATTGATAAAATAAATTATTATTTAGATATTGCAGAAACAGTTGCGTCTAGAGGAACTTGTCTTAGAAAGGAATATGGTTCAGTAATTGTAAATAATGATCAAATTATTGCAACTGGATATGTAGGAGCGCCTAGAGGAAGAGATAATTGTTCAGATTTAGGTTTTTGTAATAAGAAGAAAATATTACCAGATCAAAGACATGGTGGGTATGATGCTTGTAGGTCTGTGCATAGTGAACAAAATGCTATAATAAGTGCTGCTAGGAAAGATATGATAGGTGCAGACTTGTATTTAGTAGGTTATAGATGTGATACTCATGATTATGAAGAAGGAGCAGCTCCTTGTCTTATGTGCAGAAAAATAATTATAAATGCAGGAATAAAGAGAGTATATGTTAGGGAAACTAAAACTACATATAAGATATATGAAGTAGATGACTGGGTTAAAAATGATGAATTTTTAGCTGGAAAATTAGAGTATTAGGGGAACTTATGAAAGAAAAAATAAAAAGTTTTAAATATGGAATAATAATTTTAATAATTGCAATTTTTGTATCTATACCACTTTTGGGAAAAAATTTAGATGTATATTTTGATGATGGAATACAACATATTGGTAGAGCATATGCTACTTATAATTCTATAAAGAATGGTGAAAATACAGCAGTTTTGTCAAGCTTAGGAAATGGATATGGATATAGTTGGAATTTATTTTATGGTCCATTGTCAGTAATTGTAATTTTAGTGTGTAAATTAATAACTATATCTTTTGTAAATAGTTATAAATTAGCTTTGTTTTTAGGATTAATATTATCCCGGATTTACAATGTATGAGTTAGTAAAGAAAATAACAAGAAATAAGCTTGTAGGAACATTTTCAGCAATTTTATATATGACAATGCCATATCATTTAAATGATATGTATATAAGGAATGCATTTGGGGAGTATTTATCTTTTATATTTATACCATTAGTTTTTTTAGGAATGTATAATCTATTTCATAAAGAAAAAGGTCATTGGATTTTGACTTTAGGTGCTGTACGGCCTAATAATTACACATAATTTAATGGCATTAATTACTGCAATAATTGCATTTGGATATTTATGTGTAAATTTAAATTTATTAAAAGATAAAGAAATTAGGAATAAACTATTAGTTAATATAATTTTTATTTTGTCATTAAGTGCTTTTTATATATTTCCTTTTATTCAAACTATGGCAAGAAATGAATATGCTGCTTATCAAAAAGGGATGATGTCAACAAAAGAAACAGTTGCAAGCTATGCTTTAAGGATAAAAGACTTAGTAGTTACTCAAAATGATTCTATATATGTTTATGAAATAACTCCTCATATATTAATAATGTTATGTTTTTCAGTGGTATCAATTAGAAGATTGGAATATAAGTATAAAAAGGAATATATATTTTTCTTAGGATTAGGTATATTTTCGTTAATTATGTCTACAAATATTTTTCCTTGGAAGATATTTGGAGATGCTTTTTCAATAATACAGTTTCCATGGAGAATGCTTGTGTTTTCAAATTTTTGTTTTGCAGTTGTATCAAGTATTAATATGAGTATTGTTATAAAGAAGTTTAGTATGGTAGATGTTATAGTTATATCTATAATTGCTGTTGCATATATTTTTGCTCTAGAAGGATTTATTCCAAAAACTGAAAATGTTCGTGAAATACAAGATTGGAATTTAGGATATATGTCTGGAAGAAGTGATGAGGTAATAGCTGCTATGGGAAAAGGAGAGTATTTACCCGTAAATGTAAATAATAATAGATTTTATATTGCATCTAAAGGAAAAGATACTATTTCAATTTTACAAGGAGATGGAATAATAGAAGATGTACAAAAGGAAGGAGCAAAATTAAAATGTAGAATTGAGACTCTAGATGATGGTACTGTTTATGAATTTCCTTATGTATATTATCCAGGATATAGAGTTACAATAGATGGAAGCATAGTTAATTCATTTGAAAGTGAAAATGGACTACTTTCAATTAGTATATCTAAACTTCCAAAATCAGATGTTATAGTTGAATATGTAGGAACCAATATGATGAGATTTTCAAAAATATTTTCTATTATAAGTAGTTTTGCATTTATTTTATATGTTATACAGGATAATAATGAAAATAAACAAAAAGGAAAAGAATACTTGGAGAGTAATGGAAGAAATTATTGAAAAATAAAAGAAAATGATATATAATACGAAAAAAGCTAAAAATAGAAATTATGAGGTGAAAATAAATGAAACCAATAGTTGCAATTGTTGGTAGGCCAAATGTTGGAAAATCTAGATTTTTTAATTATATTGTTGGGCAAAGAATATCAATAGTAGAAGATACACCAGGAGTAACTCGTGATAGAATATATGCAGAAGCTTCATGGAGAGATAGAGAGTTTACATTAATAGATACAGCTGGAATTGAAGAAAAAACAGATGACGTAATAATTTCTGGAATGAGAGAGCAAGCAAATATTGCAATAAATATAGCAGATGTAATTTTATTTATGACAGATGTTAAGCAAGGTGTAACAAGTAGTGATATGGAAATTGGTATAATGCTTAAAAAGTCTAAAAAAACAGTTATTCTTGTATGTAATAAAGCAGATAATATTGGCGAGCCTCCTCCTGAAATTTATGAGTTTTATAATTTGGGATTGGGAGAGCCATTTCCTGTATCTGCTGCAAATGCATTAGGAATAGGAGATGTATTAGATGAAGTTTATAATAAATTGCCTAAGAAACAAGATAATGAAAACGAAGATGATAAAATAAAAGTTGCAATTATTGGAAAACCTAATGCAGGGAAATCATCATTATTAAATAGAATTTTAAATGAGGAGAGGGCAATTGTAAGTGATATTGCTGGAACAACAAGAGATGCTATAGATTCAGAATTTCAAAATGAGCATGGAAAATATGTATTTATAGATACTGCTGGAATTAGGAAAAAAAGTAAAGTAAATGAAAATATTGAAAAGTATAGTGTTATGAGAACTTTGCTTGCCATTGAAAGATCAGATGTAGCAATTGTTATGGTTGATGCAAAAGATGGAGTAACAGATCAAGATGCTAAAATTTTAGGAGAAGCACATGAGGCAGGAAAAGGTATTATTATAGCAGTAAATAAATGGGATGAAATAGAAAAAGAAACAGGTACATTAGAGAAATATAAAAAAGAAGTTTATAATAAATTAAGTTATGCATCATATGCACCAGTAGTATTTATATCCGCTAAAACTGGTCAAAGAGTAAATAATTTATTTGAAATGATAAATAATGTTGCTAGTCAGAATTCATTAAGAGTATCTACTTCAGTTGTGAACGAAGTTATAAATGAGGCTATATCAGTAGTTCAACCGCCAAGTGATAAAGGAAAAAGACTAAAAATATTATATGGAACACAAGCAAGTACTAAGCCACCAACATTTGTGATATTTGTTAATAATAAAAGCTTATTTCATTTTTCATATCAAAGATATTTAATAAATTGTTTTAGAAATAATTTTGGATTGGAAGGAACACCAGTTAGACTTATTATAAGAGAGAAAGGGGAGAAGAAATAATATGGGGATTTATATAGCAGTTGCTATAATTGCTTATTTTATAGGAAGTGTGAATTTTTCTGTAATAATAAGTAAAAAGATGGCAGGATTTGATTTAAGGGAAAAAGGAAGTAATAACGCTGGTACTACTAATATGCTTAGAACAGTTGGAAAAAAGGCTGCTTTAATAGTGTTAATTTGTGATATATTAAAAGGTGTTATAGCAATAGCTTTAGCAAAAATAATAAGTTCAGAAGTAAATGAAGCAATAGCAGTTCAAATAGCTGCGTTTTGCGTAGTATTAGGACATACTTTTCCAATTTTTTTTGAATTTAAAGGTGGCAAAGGTGTTGCAACAAGTATTGGAGTTTTATTATTGATAAATTGGCAAATAGGGTTAATTTGCATAATATATGGAATTGTAATTTTGCTTTTAACAAGAATGGTATCACTTCGGATCAATTACTGCTGCTATTCTTTTTCCTGTTTTAACAATATTTATAAGTGATAATTATATAGCAGATGGTGCAAGTTATATAATTTTTGGTATCATAATGGCAATATTTATATTGTATAATCATAGAACTAATATAAAGAGATTAAATGATGGAACAGAAAATAGAATAAATTTTAGAAAATAAGGAGGTCAAATGAAAAAAATCGCTGTTATTGGAAGTGGAAGTTGGGGATCTGCTTTAGCAATTTATTTAGGAAATAAAGGTGAAGAAGTTACTATATGGTCATTTTCAGAAAGAGAAAGAGATGAAATTAATAATAATCATATATGTCCACTTTTACCAAATGTAAAGATGCCAGAAAATATTAAGGCTACGAATAGTTTTGAAGAGGCTTTAAGAGATGCTGAAATTATATTACATGTTACACCTTCAAAATTTGTTAGAAGCACAATAAAAAAATACAAAGAATTTATACATAATAATCAAATGATTATTATGTGTTCAAAAGGTTTTGAAGCAGAAAGTTTAAAGACTTTGGATGAAGTTGTAGAGGAAGAATTACCAGGAATAAAATATGGTATTTTATCTGGACCAAGTCATGCAGAAGAGGTTTCTATTGGAATACCAACAGCAATAGTTATTTCTTCAAAAGAAGAAGTAGTAATAGAAAAGGTTTTAAAGGTATTTAAAAGTAATAAACTTAGAATGTATAGTTCTAAAGATGTTAAAGGTGTAGAACTTCGGTGGGGCCTTAAAAAATATAATAGCATTTTGCGCTGGAATATCAGTAGGATTGGAATTAGGAGATAATACATTTGCTGCTTTAGCAACTCGTGGTTTGGTTGAGATTGTAAGGTTGGGAACTGCACTTGGAGCTAAAGAAAAAACTTTTTATGGATTATCTGGACTTCGGAGATTTAATAGTAACTTGTGGAAGTTTACATAGTAGAAATAGAAGAGCAGGAGAAATGATAGGAAAAGGTTATTCAATAGAAGAAGCAAGAAAAGAAATAGGAATGGTTATAGAAAGTGTTGATAATATTGAAGTAGCATATAATTTATCTAAAAAATATAATATAGAAATGCCTATTGTAGAAGCTGTTTATAATGTGTTATATAATAATTTAGATCCAAAAGATGCAGTAGAACTTCTTATGAATAGAGATTTAAAAGCAGAATAGTAAATTAATTTTTTGAGCATAATATTTAAAAATATAATAATTATAAAAATTTATATTAGGAGGTAGTAAATATGGGATTTTTTGATGAATTAGGTAAGAAGGCAGCAGAAACTATGCAAGGAGCTAAAGATAAAACTGCAAAGTTTTCTAATGAAATGAAATTAAAATCTAAACTTTCAGAAAGAAAGGATAAAATAACATTATTAAATGTAGATATTGGAAAAGAGGTTTATTCTAATTATACAAAGGATATGCCTTTTGATACAGAAAATATAAAAAATAAATGTAAGGAAATTATGGAAATAAATAAAGAAATAGAAGAAATAAATAAGGAATTATTAGCATTAAAAGATGTTAAAATCTGTACTTCTTGTGGAGGGCAAGTTCCAGTAAATTCTGAATTTTGTCCAAAATGTGGAGAAAAACAAATAAAAGTTACAGTAAATGTAAATGATGGAGCTAAAGAAACAGAAGTTGTTAAAGTAGAAAATGTTGAAGAATTAAAAGTAGAGGAAAATTCAAAATTTCAAGAAGAGGATGATTAAAATAAATGAAATTGCTAGTACAAAGAGTATTGAATGCAGAAGTAAAAGTAGATGGAAATGTTGTAGGAAAAATAGGAAAAGGTTTTTTAGTATTAGTTGGGATTACTCATACAGATACTAAGGAAACAGCAGATTTTTTAGCAAAAAAATTATGTAATTTAAGGGTTTTTGAAGATGAAATGGGAAAAATGAATTTATCAATAAAAGATGTAAAAGGAGAATTACTTATAGTTTCTCAATTTACATTATATGCTGATTGTTCATCCGGAAATAGGCCAAGTTTTACAAATGCAGCTAAACCAGAAATTGCCAATGAATTGTATAAATATTTTATGAATAAATGTGAAATAGAATATGGAATTCATGTAGAACATGGAATATTTGGAGCAGAAATGAAGGTATCATTGTTAAATGATGGACCTGTTACAATTGAATTGGAAAAATAATTAATAAGGATATCTTTCAAAAAGATATCTTATTATTTTATCTAAATTAAAATCAGTTATATTGATATATATGTTTTTATCTAGACTAATCCAAATACCAGCATCAAATTTTTCATTATTATCAATAAGTGTACTAATTAATTCAACCATATCTATAGGATTTTCAAATGATTTTTCAAATGAAAAGTCATTATCCAAATTAATTTCACTACCATAAAAAGATTTAAGAAATTGTTTTAATTTTTCTGAATTTTCAGAAAATAAGTTTACTGAATAGTCTATTTTTATCACCTCTATTTTGTAGTATATACATAAAAAAATTTTTTATGTATATACTAATTTATAAATGATAGCAAAGGAGATAATGTATTTATGAAAAGAATTACTAATTTTATTATAGTAATTATTATTTTAATTGTTATTCTATTTTTACTTACTGGCTGTAAATCAGAAGATGAACAAGAATTATTAAAAGAAAAAAGTTTTGCAGAAATGGAATATTTAGAAAATAGAGTTTTAGTAATATTAAAGAAATATCTTATGGGAGATTATTTAGATGATAATAATGAAATACAATGGAATTTAATAGAGGAAGAGTTTTCTGGGGCATTAAAAAATAGTAGCATTATTGCAATTGATTTAGCAGGTCTTTCAATAAATAATGATTTAGTATTAAGCTTAGAAAATAAAATAAATGCAGTATCTGATGCAATTGCTAGTAAAACAGAGAGTAATTTTATAGGTAGTATAAAAGATGTGTATAAATTTGTACCAGAATTATTAGATAAGTATTATCAAGATAAAAATATAATAAGAATGAAATATGTTAAATCATATCTTTTAGATAGTTTATATTTTTATATTGTAGGAGATAAACAAAATTCAATTAGTTCAATAGAATTAGCTGAAAAGCAATATCTAGAATTAATAAATGATAAATCATATTTAGAAGAAAATTCTTATAAAGTTAATAGAGATTATGTAACAATTCAAGAGATGAAAATTGCAGTACAAAATGGAGAATTAAAAACAGTAATTCAAAAGTATTTAGATACATTGACTTTTTAAAAAATAAAAAAATTTCGTTAAGTAAGTTCCTTAACGAATTTTTTTATATTAATAAACTATCAATAAATACTAATAATGTCAAGTTATTTTTATAAAATAGTTAACGTGTTCTGATATAAAAATTATTAAATATGAAATCAAAAGAATATAGTAATATCAATGTTTACATCCTTTTAACTTTTTCGTTAAGGAACTTACTTAATGAAAAAATATAGGAGGAAAACATAAGATGAAAAACAAAAGACGGAGTAACTTTAATTGCACTAATAATAACAATCA
>CANRSD010000036.1 GCA_947642355.1 uncultured Clostridia bacterium | reverse complement strand
GAAAAGAAAATTTTTAAACAAATAAAAACGGGAAAATTGATTCTCGTTTTTATTTATATATTTTATGATAAATATTATAATTCGAAAATTATCATCTTTGAGTTTGCATAGAATATAAATGTTTTATGGTATTCTCAACAAATTTTTTATTGTCAGATTTTAATTTCAAGTAAATTGAAGAAGTTTCAACGGAAAATACATCAACAGTATCATTAGAATTATTGATTGTAGTATTAAAAACATAATTAGGTGTTACATCCAAAGCATTACAAATATCAATTATAAGTGAAATGCTACCAGAAGATATTCCACGCTCAATTGCACTTATGTATTTTGTTGAAACATTACATTTTTCAGAAAGAGCTTCTTGTGTTAATCCTTTTTTTAATCTAGCGATTTGAATATTGTTTCCTATATTTTTTAAAGATTTTGTATTTTTCATATAATAAGTAATCCCCCTTTCTTATATAGAAATAATATAAGAATTATGGCAAAAATAAAACAAACATATATTAGAAAAAAAGCAAAAGTAAAATAAAATATTGATTTATACTGTGAGATATGATATTATATTAATTAATAAAAATAAAAAGAATATGAAACATATTCTTTTGAGGTTTATTTGACTAAAAAAATACTAAAATGTATAATTCTAGTTATAATTGTAAAATTAATAATAATTAATCAAATAAGTTATCGGTATTTTCAAATAGTTGTTCATAAGATACATTTAAAACTTTGCAAAATGCAATAATTTCGAAATCTTTTAACAATAATTTTTGATTTTCAATTTGAGAAATATCAGAGTGATAAATATCTATACCAAGTAAAGCAATCTTATTAGATAATTCTCTTTGAGTTAAATTACGCAACTCTCTATATTTTTTTATATTTCTACCAATAACATTAGATTTGCCATTCAATTTTTTTACTTGCATGTAGTTGGATTCCTTTCCTATATTAATTATTATTTTATATTTTACAATATTTATTTGCTAATCTTGGTAGACTATTTCTATCAAGAACATAAAATTTAAAAAAGTAGGGAAAAATGAGAGAGATAAAGTTAAATTTAATAAATGATATTTGTGAAGAACAAGATTTTGATGAATTACTATTAGAAATATTAAATAATAATAAGGAAAATAAAATAAATAAAATATTAAAAGATATAGATAATAATGAAAAATTGGATAGTATTATTAAAACACAAATATATGAAGAACTTTTTGATTATGTAAAAGAAATAAACGAATTTTTTAAGTTAAATATTAAAGAGGTTTTTGCTAAAGGTGTAAAAGAAACAATAGTAAAGCTAAATAACGTCTATAAAAAAGAATTACTGAAAGGAAAATCAAATAGTATGAAAAAAATTAGAATAATAATAGCTGATGATAATAAAGGTCTATGTGATTTATTAAAAAAATTTTTAATAAATTATAATGATATTGAAATTTTAGGAATAGTGAATACTGATGAAGAAGAAATAGAAATGATAGATAAATTAAAACCAGATATTGTAATAACCGATCTTGTAAGAAATCACAAATATACTGGACTAGAAATTATAAAAGAATACTTTTTAAATAAAAAAGGACCTGAATTTTTAGTTATATCTGCGGATGAAAAAAGATTTGTTATAAATAATGGATTAGAAGTTGCTGGATACATAAAGAAACCAATTGATAATTATGAAGAAATATATACAGAATTAAAAAGGATTAAACAAGACTTGGAGCATAAAGAATATTTAGAGTGGGATAAAAAATATCATAATTTGGAAATTCTAAATATAAGAAAATTATTAAATTTAAAGGAGAAAAGGATATTAAAAAAATTAGGCATTACAATAAAAAATAAAAAGCATACAGAATATGAAATAGAGTGTTTGATGCTAGAATTATTATTATATTATGATGATCCAGAAGAATATTTATCTAAAGAAGAAAAAAAGTATCAAAAATCTTTGGAAGGAACAGGCGTTAGTAGAGAGGATTATAATAAACTTTTAAATAAGATAACAAAAATTAAAGAAGAAGTTTAAAACATTGAATTTAATAGATTTTTTAGGGAGTTTATGTTAAAATATGGAAATGTATAAGGAGGATAAAAATGTTACAAGTAAGTAGAGATAGTAATTTGAAAATACCTAAAAAATTAGAAGATTGTAATGGAACGGAAAATAGTATTGAGGATAAAGTAGCAGTAAAGCAAGCTATTGCTACTGCTGAAAATAAGAAATTTAACAAAAAAGAAATCGAAGAAAGTGTAGAAAATGACAATGAATTAGAAAAAATAAATAAGCTACCATTTAATGCAAATGATTTAATTGTTATAACAGTAGTAAAAAAACTAGCAGCTTATATAATCGCAGTTACAGAAAAGTCGCCCAAAAAATTTAGAGGTGTATTTGTAAATAGAATGCAAAACTATTGTCTTGATACTTTAGAATGTTTATTAGAGGCTAATTTTATTAGAATGGATGCAATAGAAAAGAAAATTAAAAGAGAAGAACTTCAAAAACAAGCAATAGTAAAACTAAAATTATTAGGATATGTTTCTATGGTAGCAGAAAATTCTGGATGCATATTAAAGAAACAATATAAACAAATTTCTATTCAATTATCAGAAGCAATTAATTTGACAGTAGCATGGAAAAAGAGTGATGATGAAAGATGGAAAAAACGAAATTAGGATTTTAAGCTGAAAGGCTTTTAATTAAGAGAAAAATTTATTTCGGGTTTTTCTTTGTAGCCCCATTCTCCATGACGCGCGCGTGGTTAACGATAATGGTAATAGAAACAACAACAATGTTAACAAACGCAATGGTGGGGCTCGCCCAGATTCACTTTTGATAAATCCTATAAAAGTGGATTCTAAATAAAGAATCAGAGAAATATATTTTAAGAAAAATATATCAGTATTTTAAAGTGAAGGAATTTTTCTCTTTTCTAACCGCTAAAGAAATAGTGCGGTGGAAGAATATGAACGCTTACACGAGCAACGAATAGATAATCTATTTTTTGCAAGTTTTAAGGAGCGTTCTTTTTTTAGGAGGGAATTAGACATGGAATTAAAAGAAATTTTTACATTTGAAAATTTATATGATGCATATAAAGAATGCAGAAAATCCAAACAACATAAAGGAGAAGTGATACGATTTGAAACTAATTTATCAAGTAATATAAGTAATCTAATGAATGAAATAATTACTAAAAAGTATAAATTAGGAAAATATAAAGAATTTTTGATATATGAGCCAAAGGAAAGAGTGATAGAAGCATTACCTTTTAGAGATAGGGTAGTTATAAAGTGCTTTTGTGATATAGCATTAAGAGATAAAATTGATAAAAAACTAATATATGATAATGCAGCATGCAGAAAAGAAAAAGGGACAACATTTGCTATAAAAAGATTAGAAAATTTTTTGAGAAATGAGTATAGAAAAGAACAAAATAATAAAATATTTTTTCTAAAATGTGATATAAGAAAATATTTTCAAAGCATAGATCATGAGGTATTATTAAATTTACTAAGAAAAATCAACTTTTCAAGTGATGAAATGTGGATGATAGAAAAATTAGTAAGGGAACAACCTAATAATGCAGATATTGGTTTACCACTTGGAAATCAATCTAGTCAATGGTTTGCACTTTTATATTTGAATGTAATAGATAGATTTATTAAAGAAGATTTAAGAATAAAAGGATATATTCGTTATATGGATGATATGATTTTAATTCATAGAGATAAAAGTTATTTGCAATATTCGCTTTCAAAAATTAAGACAAAATGTGAAGCTGAATTAAAGTTATCCCTTAATCAAAAGACACAAATAGGAATTGTGAAAAATGGAATAGATTTTTTAGGATATAGACACATATTAAATGAGAATGGCAGTATAACAAGAAAATTACGAGTTTCATCTAAGCAAAGGTTAAAAAAACATTTGAAGACATTAGATAAATTAAAAGAAAAGAATATTGTTGATGCTGAATATATTTACATCAGAAAAAATGCATTTTACAATCATATTAAAGACACAAAAGAAAGCCAAAAATTAAAAAAAGCAACTTTTCCACAAAAACTGTAAAAAAATATGTAAAACTATTCCCAAAAAAAGACTGTTATGGTAGAATAAAAAAAGAGATAATGTATCTATGAAATTTATATAAAAATTCTATGGATATACAAATATAGGAGTAGTATAGATGAGTAATTTTACTTTTTTAACAGAAGAACAATATTTTGGAAGCGATAAATTAGAAATATTAGAAAAGAGAGGAACAAAAGCAGCAATAACAGATTTCTCTATTCTTTTAGGTGCTTATGTTTCCGATTATCATATAGATAATGATAATTCTTTGGAAGGAAGAACTGGATATTATTGGACAAAGTCAGATGATGGAGATAATGACGCGCGCGTGGTGCACGATACTGGTAGTAGCCGCACCGACTATGTTAGCACTCGCAATGGTGGGGCTCGCCCAACTTTACCGTTCTCATCAATCAGTTCAATCCCCACGAACGGAGAGAGTGGGAAAAGAGGAAGAGATGGCATTCTTGAAGTAGAGTATGGATATTATCCACAAAAAGCAGTATCAAAAGATATGCAAGAAAGACTAGAAAGAGCATATAGAAGTGGTAGTATATTAAGAACAAGAAATAGCTATACAACAGATTCAAGAAAATATGATGATTATAATGAAAAATTTTCAGAAAAACAACACGAAGAATATGAGTATAATGGAAAAAGATATGTAAGAATAGAAGTTAATTCTGGAAAAAGCCAATATGCTCTTTCGAATGGAGAGAGTTATAGAGATGGTGATAATGTATGGGTAGAAGTACAACCAGTTAAATGGTTAATTGATGAAAAAGAAAAAATTATGCTAACAGATAAATTAATTTTTTCTGGAGTACAATTCAATCATACTAGAGATTACCATACAAGAGACTTTGATAAAACAGATATAAAAACATTTATGGATAAATACTTATCTAGAGATTTAGAACAATCAAGAGGAACAATAACTTTGGGAGAACAAACAGAAGAAACAGAAAGAGTCCCACAGAGAAAATCAAGATTACAAAAATTAAATCCAGATAAAATAAAAACAGCTGATAGAACAAGGATGACAGATACTGAAATAATACAAAATTGGATTGAAGTAGGAGAGTCAGTATTATTAAGAGGACCATCTGGAATAGGAAAAACAGAAAGAATAAAAACATTATATCCAGACTTGATTTATATGAAATTAACAAATAATATGTTTCCAGAAAAAGTAGTAGGGTCAGTAAATTTACAAACAGGACAAAGCATACCACCAGATTTTGCTAAAACTGCTATTATGCAAGAAGCAACAGAAGAGGAGAAAAAACAAATAGAAGAAAATATACAAAGCATATACGATATAGCAGATACAGTATATGAAAGGTCAAAAGATAGTGATAAAAAAGTAGTAATAATGTTAGATGAACTTTTAAATGTGAAGCCAGCAGTTCAAAGTTTAGTATATACATTAGTATTAAATAGAATGGTAGAGATAGGGAAAGGACTAAAATTACCAGACAATGTAGTAGTTGTAGCAACAGGAAATCAAAAGAAATATTCAAGTGTAGCAGAAGATTTAGCAGAGCCACTAGAAAAAAGATTTGACCATATATTAGATATGGAGCCAAAAGTAGGAGAATGGATAACAGAATATGCAATTCCACAAAAAATACATCCATCAGTAATAGGATATATGTTATCAAAATACAACAACTCTGGAAAAAGCGAAGATATACAAGACATAGGATATTTCTATGAAGAGCCAGATGTAGGAGAAGAACATTTAGACAGAAATGGATGTAAAGGAAGAACAAACGATCCTCGTGGTTGGACATCAATTTCAAATACATTATATAATTTTGAGAGAAATTTAGAGCAAGGAAAATATGAAGGAAAAGATGTTGAAGATATCATACAAAGGTCAATAAACTCAAAACTTAGAGAAGAATGGTCAGCAGAATTTTTTGATTTTTATAATCTTCCAACATTAACACCAGAAGAAGTAACAAAAGGAATGGGAGAAGGATATACACAAGCAGATTTACCGAGAGACATAAGTGAAAGATTTGCCTATATGACAGCATTGATAACAGCAGATGAAACACAAGTTGAATCTTGTAGAGAATTTATAAGAAAGCATTGTGATCCAGAATATTTGGAAGTATTTGATATCTATTGGGCTGGAAATGATGAAAGAAAAATGGAAAAAATAAGCGAACTACAAGAAATGTCTTTATCATTACATACTGGAAAAGAAACAAAAGAGTATGTAGTAGATGGAATAGCTAAATATACAGATATAGGACAAATGTATAGTGAATATTTAACAAGAGATTCTAAAGAAGAAGTTAGGAGTGAAGACAATGAGAGAAGTTGAATATAGTGAAGCAGCAGTTGAAGTATTAGACATATTAAATCATACAAATAGAGAAGATGTTGCAAGAATACCACAAAGTTTTATAAAATTTTTAACTAATATTTCAAGTAAAAGTTATAAAGTTAAATTTAATTATGAACAACCTATTAATGGTTTCAATTTAAGAAAGCAAACTAGAGAACTTTTAGGGTTTATATATATTACATGGTGGTGTAATAAAGAGGAACACGAAAAATATAAAAATATAATACATGAGAATAATATCAAAAGAGAAAAGATAAAAGAAACATATAATGTAAATGATATTTTTAAAAATAAAAAAGAAAATCAAGAACATAGAATAATTCAAAGTGAAAATGTGATGGAAAAAAATATAGTGGAATATAAAAAAGAAAATATATTTAAGAAATTTATTAATAAAATATTGAGTTTTTTCAGTATTACGAAAGGAGATAAAATTTAATATGATTAATAAAGAATTGATAGAATTACAAAAAGGATGTAGAGCCACTTGTGTTGTAATTCCAAATGAAGATTATAAAGAATTAGATTCAAAAATTATTGTAAATGCTGATTCTAATGATAGTGAATTGCTTACAACATTTAAAGAAAATATCTCTAATAAAGAAGAAACTAATTACCTTATTATAACTGGAATTGATAAATTAAATGATAATTTACAAGACAAGTATTATCAAATTGTTAAAGATAGAGAATTTAATGGATACAAATTACCAGAAAATATGATTATAGTTTTAACTGTTAAAGATAGGGAAAGTTTAAAAAGAATATCACAGGAACTTTATCATTTTTGTGTAGTTGCATTTTAAGTTACAGATATTGTTAAGATTATAAGGAGTAGTATATGAGCAATTTTACTTTTTTAACCGAAGAACAATGCTTTGGTAATGATAAATTAGATATATTAGAAAAAAGAGGGACACAAGCAGCCATAACAGATTTTTCAGTATTGCTTGGTGGATGGGTTTCTGATTATCATGTAGATAATGATAGTTCTTTAGAGGGAAGAACGGGATGGTATTGGACAAAGTCAGATGACGGAGATAATGACGCGCGCGTGGTTAGCGGTACTGGTGATAGGGACAGCAACAATGTTAGCCCGCGCACTGTTGGGGCTCGCCCAGCTTTACCGTTCTCATCAATCTCTAATATCCCCACGAACGGAGAGAGTGGGAAAAGAGGAAGAGATGGTATCATTGAAGTAGAGTATGGATATTATCCACAAAAAGCAGTATCAAAAGATATGCAAGAAAGATTAGAAAGAGAATATAAAAGTGGTAGACTTCCAAAAACGAGGAACAGCTATACAACAGATTCGACTCGATACACTGAATATGAAACACCATTTGAGCCACAAACTCATCAAGAATATGAGTACAATGGAAAAAGATATGTGAGAGTTAAAACAAATTCATATTATGATGGAGGTAACTTTACACTTTCAAATGGAGAACAGTATAAAGATGGCGATGATGTGTGGATAGAAGTACAACCAGTTAAATGGATAGTAGATGAAAAATCTCGAATGATGATAACTGAAAAACTAATATTTGCAGGAGTTCAATTTAATAAAGAAAGAAATTATCATACAAGAGATTTCGATAAAACAGATATAAAAACATTTATGGATAGATATTTGGCTAGAGATTTGGAACAATCAAGAGGTACAATAACTTTAGGTGAACAAATAGAAGAAACAGTAGATTTTAAGCCAAGAAAATCTAGATTACAAAAATTAA
Source organism: uncultured Clostridia bacterium (assembly GCA_947642355.1). Classification (GTDB taxonomy): domain Bacteria; phylum Bacillota; class Clostridia; order TANB77; family CAG-508; genus Scatovivens. The sequence continues at coordinate 8,984 of CANRSD010000036.1, read as the reverse complement.
ACCCAGATAAAACAAAAACTGCTGATAGAAGCAGAATGACAGATACTGAAATAATACAAAATTGGATTGAAGTAGGAGAGTCAGTATTATTAAGAGGACCATCTGGAATAGGAAAAACAGAAAGAATAAAAACATTGTATCCAGACTTGATTTATATGAAATTAACAAATAATATGTTCCCAGAAAAAGTAGTAGGGTCAGTCAACTTACAAACAGGGCAAAGCATACCACCGGATTTTGCAAAAACTGCTATTATGCAAGAAGCAACAGAAGAAGAAAGAAAATTAGTTGAGGAAAATATACAAAACATATATGATGTAGCAGATACAGTATATGAAAGATCAAAGGAATCAGACAAAAAAGTTGTAATAATGCTAGATGAGCTTTTAAATGTAAAGCCAGCAGTTCAAAGTTTAGTATATACATTAGTATTAAATAGAATGGTAGAGATAGGGAAAGGACTAAAATTACCAGACAATGTAGTAGTTGTAGCAACAGGAAATCAAAAGAAATATTCAAGTGTAGCAGAAGATTTAGCAGAGCCACTAGAAAAAAGATTTGACCATATATTAGATATGGAGCCAAAAGTAGGAGAATGGATAACAGAATATGCAATTCCACAAAAAATACATCCATCAGTAATAGGATATATGTTATCAAAATACAACAACTCTGGAAAAAGCGAAGATATACAAGACATAGGATATTTCTATGAAGAGCCAGATGTAGGAGAAGAACATTTAGACAGAAATGGATGTAAAGGAAGAACAAACGATCCTCGTGGTTGGACATCAATTTCAAATACATTATATAATTTTGAGAGAAATTTAGAGCAAGGAAAATATGAAGGAAAAGATGTTGAAGATATCATACAAAGGTCAATAAACTCAAAACTTAGAGAAGAATGGTCAGCAGAATTTTTTGATTTTTATAATCTTCCAACATTAACACCAGAAGAAGTAACAAAAGGAATGGGAGAAGGATATACACAAGCAGATTTACCGAGAGACATAAGTGAAAGATTTGCCTATATGACAGCATTGATAACAGCAGATGAAACACAAGTTGAATCTTGTAGAGAATTTATAAGAAAGCATTGTGATCCAGAATATTTGGAAGTATTTGATATCTATTGGGCTGGAAATGATGAAAGAAAAATGGAAAAAATAAGCGAACTACAAGAAATGTCTTTATCATTACATACTGGAAAAGAAACAAAAGAATATGCAAGTGATGGAATAGCTAAATATACAGATATAGGGCAAATGTATAGTTCATATTTAACAAGAGATTCTAAAGAATCTATAAATGAAGAAGATGAAAGATATTAATTATGATAAAATTGTTGTAGTTAATTTTGAGGAAGGAGAAACATGTAAATGATTGCTAATACAGATTTGATTTATGATGTAAAGAGAAAAATGCTAGCAAAATATCCTAGATTTGGTAGTGAAATAGCTGTAGCTAATATTGAATTTAAAGACAATCTAAAATATCATACAGCAGCAACTGATGGCAAAAATATATATGTTGATCCTAACTATTTTGCAGACTTAAGCGAAAATGATAGATTATTTACAATAGCACATGAAATAATGCATATAAAATTTATGCACATGTTTAGATTAAAGGATAAAAGTGGAGTAAAAAGAGATCCAGAACTTTGGAACATAGCGACTGATGCTATTATAAATGCTAATTTAGAAAGAGATGGATTTACAATTAAAGAAGGATATGTAAATATGCCAGAAGCATTAGATTATTCAGCAGAAGAATTTTATCAAAAATTATTACAAGAAAAAGAAAAAAAAGAGCAAGAACAAAATAATAATCAAAACCAAGAACGAGGAGATGGACAAGAACAGGAACAAAATAATCAGCAAGAGAATGGACAGAGCGATGGGCAAGATGATAAACAACAGAATGAGCAAAATCAAGAACAAGATAACGAACAAAATGGCGATAATGAAAATTCAGAACAAACTGAAAATCAAAATTCAGGTGAAGGTAAAAATCAAGGAGATGACCATAGTTTATGGGAAGAAGCATTTAAAGAACAGCAAAATTCTGGGAAGAAAGGACAAAGACAAGATAAGAATTCACAAAGACAAGTAGAGAAACAAGAACAAGAGCCAACTGAAGAAGAACAGACAGATATAGATTTTGATGAAAGAGGAGAATTTGAAGATAATAGAAAAGAAAAAAGAGAAAAATTCAAATCTAGACGCGAGAAAACTGAAAAAGATATACGAAATACTGATAAAGGAAAAATAGAATTAGGAAATATAGGAAAAAGCAAAGAAGAAATTGATTGGAAACTTCTAATACGCAAAGAAATAGAAAAGAGTGAAACAATTTGGAGTCAAAGGCGTTCCATTGCAGAAAATAATTATGCATATAGATTAGAAGAAAATGATATAGAAGATGATGCAGAAACAGAAGTTATGATTGATGTTTCTGGGTCAGTAGATTTAGAATTAGTAAAATCATTTTTAAGACAACTAAAACCATTATTAGAACAATCAAAATTAAGAGTAGGATGTTTTAACGAGCAATTTTGGGGACTGGTAGATATAAAAAATGTAAGAGATATAGATAATTTTACGATACCTAGAGGAGCTAGAGGAAATTCAGCATGGACAGAAGATTGGGATTTAGCAGTTAGATCATTTACTAAAAAAAGAGAAATAAACAAAATTGTTTTTACTGATGGCTATCCTTGTCCTGGAACTATGCCAAAAGAGGATTTAAAAAGAGAAAATATTATTTGGTTAGTTTATGGAAATAAAGATTTTAAACCCTGTTGTGGTAAGGTTATAAACATTACTGAAAAACAATTAGAACAATTACATCAAGTTGATAAAAGCATTTCTATGGAAGATATGAGTAGATAAAATTAAAACAAAGTTCATTCTATTTTAATGTTAGAATGAACTTTGTTTTATGTAGTTAGTAAATTCCATATTTCATTATTATCAGATAAATCAAAAATTTCCTTTTTAAAATTAACTCTCTTTAAAGCAACTTTGCTAATAGAATGAACATCAGGCTCATTAGAAAATAAAAAAACACTAATAAAAGGTAAGGAAAATAGTGTTGAAAAAATATTTTTATTTGTTTCATTAATATCAAAATTAGATCTATAAATTTTATTATTAGAAAGTTTTAACAAAAATACTTCTGAAGAATCAGGTATTGAATAATGAATAACATTAATATTATCTAAATTTCTTGTATTATAATCTTTTAAAACAAAACAGGGAATATCATTTGTATCCCTTAAAATAGCCAATGTATTATTGGGTAATTCGTTTATTTTATCACAAGTAGTTAATATTTCTGACATAAGTGCCACCTCTTAAAACAAAATTGTATTATGATTATAACATTTTATATGAAAAAATCAACTAAATATGGAGAAGTGGATATAAAAAAACTCTAAAAAGTAGGGGAGAGTAAGAAGAAAAAAATTTAAGTGTATATATTTTTTTTATAAAATAAATGTGTTAAAATATAAATGTATTCAAAATTAGTCACTATAAGATAAAATCTTATTAGTGATACCTGGAAACAGGGTAAGCTGATTTATTCAGCATGACTTTGCTTTTTAGCAAAGGTAAAGTAAGTAGCACTTTTAATAATGCCACTTATAGTTAAAACACAGCTATAGGGGGAATTGTGCTTAAAATTAAATAAAACAAAATTAACAGGTAAGATTATAAAATCAAACTTGTTATTTTTTTGTTTAAAAAGTGAAAGGAGGATAGATTAATAGTTTTTGAATACAAAAATAAAAAGAATTTATAAAAAGGAGGGAAAAGATTTGAAAACTTTTAACTATGAATCAAATTGTGTAAAATACAGAGATTGTTTTTTTGATATGGGAGAATATCGCAAAGGTAGAATTAGCTTATCTATATATGGCTATGTAGGAGATGACAAAGAGGTATCTCATATATCTAATGTAACAGTTGATGTAGAAGATGATTTATTAGAAAATCAAATTGTAATTGACAATTATGGAAATAGCAATTTAATAAGTTTTCTAATGGATTTAGGAATTGTAAAAAGCATTGTAGGAAGAATAGGTATTAAACTTATTGCATTGCCAGTGGTAGAGCTTGATTTAGAAAAACTAAAAGAATATAGTTATGATAAGGAGGTCTTGCGATATGCTAGTTAGTCATTCTTGGTGTGAAGAAACAGCAAACGACATATTATATGAAGTCGAACAATTACTATGTGATAATGACATAAAAATTAATAACAAAGATCCAAAGCAAAACAAATTTGAAAGAGAAGATTCGTACATAAATATAAAAGATTATAATGAATTAAAAGAAAAAATAACAAAGCAGTTAATAGAACTTGTAGAATATACAGAATATCAAATAGAAGAAGCTGCTTAGAATGGAAGGAGAAAAAATAGTATGGATATACAAAATCTAGTAAGAGAAAGAGTAATTGGAAATATAAAAACAGGAATGAAAGGAGAAAATGGATTGCCTAAAAAATTATCTTATTTTCATGTAGAAGAAGATAAAGGAACAACTTATGAAATGGTAGATATTTTCAAGCAATTATATCCAGGAAAACCAACATCTTTAAAAATAAGGTTTACATCTGAAAATCCATTTAATTTTAAATTTAAAAGATATGTAAATGGAAAAGCAGTATGTATTGGAAATGATACAAAAGCAATAACAGTTGGAAAAGATGATAGAGGGAATAATGCACAGGTAGAAATAGACTGTGGGGAACAATGTCAACATAGACAAAATGGTAAATGTAAATTAAAAGGTAGTTTAAAGTTTGTATTAGATGGAATTGAAGCAGGTGGTGTATGGAATTTAAGTACATCTGGAGGAATTTCTTTATCTAATATTGCATCAGAAATTATAAAATATAAAAAGGCTGGAATGAGTATAGTAGATGTTCCATTTGAACTAACTCTAACAGAACAAGAAAGTCTTGCCTATGGAAAATATTACAGTATAGATTTACATCGTTTAGATATAAAGCCACAATTAACAGGAGAAATACCTCAAAATGAAGAAAAGTTGATAACTAATAAGCAAGAAAGTAAGCAATTAACAGAAGGGAAAAAAGAAACTAAAAAGGAAACTAAAAAAGAAAAAGTAGAAGAAAAAGCAAAAGAACCTGAAGTAATTGATAAGCCTAAACTAGAAGAGAAAAGAGAAGAACAACCAAAAGAGGACTTTTCAAATTATCTAACTGTTAAAAAATTTATGCCTACAATAATTAATAATGCAAAATTCGACAAAATTATTTTTGAAGATATTAACTCTCAAGATGTTGAATATGTATTACATCCAAAAGCAAATCAAGAATTAATAAAATGTATGCCAGGAACTGTTATAGAAATGATAAGTTCTAAAGTTGAAGCAGATAGAAATATTCTTTGTAAATATGAAATAAAGCAAAGAATAGATGCTGATGGAAGTGTAACAGAAATTAATAATAATGAAATGAAAGAAGCAGTTTAATATGGAGATTAAACCGCTTTTTATATTAATAATGAAAGGAAATTTTTAAAATGTTGAAGTTAATAAAAAAATCCCTAATCATATTATTACTTATTACTATAGATACTATAGTTTTTATTAGTAAAAGTATATACAAATTATACACAAAAAACAAGTCTAAAATAGAAAAAATCTCAAAAAGTTTTTATATTGAACTAAAAGAAGAATTAGCACGATAATAGGAAAGTAGAATATGAGAAATAAATATAACTATGGTGAATTAGTTAAAGTAAATGGTATAGGGAAAATTTATGGAAAAGTAAAAAATAAACTAGGATTTATACTTGAAAAAGACAGCTATTATGCAGATTACTATATAGATTTAATTTTTGGTAAAAAAGACTGGTTTAAAGAAAAATCAATTGAAAGGATACTAGGTAAAAAGAAAAACAAAGTAGAAAGATATCAAATCAGATTATGTACTACTGTAGATGGATATGAATTAATAAAACATAATTTACAAGAAAATGAGCCAATAAGCAATAATAAATTAGGTCAAATAAACATATATAAAAGATTTAGCAAAAAAGGAAAAGACTATATTATAGTAGGTTGGAGTTCTGTTTTCTGGCCTGTGAGTAATAAAAGCATTCATATCATAGAAAATACAATAAAGACTTTTAAAAAGCTAGATATACCATTTCAATATATTGTAATGAATGAAGAAAATATCACAGATATCGAAATATACGAATTTACAGATAATGACAACAATGTAGAAGTATTTTCAATTGAAAGAAAAATAAAAATTAAAAATTTAAAACAAAGACCACCATTTGAGTGGTAGGAAAGGATAAAAAATGATAGCGAATAAAATATTAAATGTAATGACAAAAATTGGACCAATCATAAAAGATAAAACAAACAAAGAAAAAGGCTTTGAATATGCATCTTTAGCAAACATTATTTTAAAAGCAAGAGAAGCTATGATTGAAGAAAAAATAATAATGATTCCGCATAAAGTAGAACAAATAGTGCAAAAAGGAAATGATATAACAATTAGTATGATTTATAGATTTTATGATACTGAAGGAAATGAAAAAGATGAGAATGAATATATTGATGTTAATATAGCAGGAGAAGGTTGCGACAAAGAAGGATGGGCTATATATAAAGCTTTATCAGGTGCATATAAGTATGCTATAACACAAACTTTTTCTATTCCAACACTAGATGATGCTGAAAAATCTAAACTAACAAATAATAGTGAAACAGAAAATGAAGAAACAGAAGAATCTATATTAGATGGTGGAGGACTGAACGAAAATAATGTAGAAAGAATACTAGGTGATCCAAGTGTCGAAGATTTTAACAGCTTATTTGAATTAGGTGGAAAAGCCATGTAGAAAGGAAGAAAGCTATGTATATAAAAAGAATTAATAATGTAGTAGGTTATAAAGACCTACCAGATGGATTTAATGCAGATTTTAGTGAAAATATGAATTATATAGTAGGAGCAAATTTTCAAAGAAAAACTACAACAGGAAGCCTATTTAATTGGTGTTTAACTGGTACAAGTTTATATGGAAATGAAAGAGAACAAGTGGCAAATGACAAAACAAAAACATCAAATGTTATAGTAGATATTACATTTATAGATAACTATGGAATAGAACATAGGCTTATTAGAGATAAAGGAAAACAAATGAATTTAACTCTTGATGGAAAAGAAATACAGCAAGAAATGTTAGCAGGGTTTTATAAAGACAAAGATATTTTCCTAGTATCTCATAATCCATATTACTTTGCATCATTAGAACCAAAGGAACAAAAAAATTTGATAAGAAAAATTGTACCAGCAATATCTCCAGAAGAATCTTTTGAACTTTTAACAAAAGAAGAACAAACTATAATAGAAAATCCAATCGAATATTTAAGTAGTTATACAGATAAAAGAAATGAAGAAATAAATGGATTACAAAAAGAATATGACAGAAATTCTGGAATGTTACAGACATATAAAACAATAGCTTTAAATCAAGTTGGAGAAACATTAGAGTTTGAAAAAGAAGAAATGTTACAAGAACTACAAAAAAGATATGATGTTTTATCAATGGATTTAGGAAATTCTAGTTTAGAAGATTTACAAAAAAGCATTAACAGAATAAACGAAAGGCTAGAAGAAATATTTAAAGACAAATTAGTTGATATAACTGAAAACTATAATAAAGAAAATAATAAACTAAAAGATGTTGATAAAGAGCAATCTATATGTCCTTCTTGTCGACAAGAAATAAAAGACACTGAAGCAAAAGAACATTTAAAACAGTTTTATCAAAAGCAACTTGATAAATGGCAGGAAAAAGCAAATAAATTAAAAGAAGATGCTACACAGTTAGCAAATGAAAGAAAATCAAAACAAGAGATTTTTGAAAAACTAAATACATTAGATATGCAAAAACTAACACAAGAAAAAGATGAAATAAAATCACAAATTGACATTTTACAACAGGAAAAAAACAATATTTTATTACAAAATAGAGAAACGCAAGTAAGACAAGAACAAATAAAAGATGCTAAAAATAATATAGAGTTATTAGAAAAGACACAACAAGAAATTTTAGATTCTATTGAAAAAAATAAAAAACAAAAAGAAATAGCAAATAAGCTAAAAAGGTTAGTAATAGAAAAGCAAAAGGAAATAATAGATAAATTTTTAAACAAAGTAGATATACAGTTTAGCAAAATAAATAAATCAAACGACAAAATATCAGAATGTTGTGAAATCTACTATGAAGGTAGGGAATATAAAAAACTATCTAAATCACAACAAGCTAGAGCATGTTTAGAAATATCAAATTTATTTAATAATTTATCTGGAATAAAAGCACCAGTCTTTTTTGATGATGGAGAATCTACAACAGATATACAAGAAATAATAAACACACAAATGGTTATATCATTAGTTATAAAATATAATCCGTTGGAAATTCTTTATGATTATTCAGATGTATTAGATAGAAAGAAAAAATCTATTGAAAGAGAAGTTGAAGAAAATAGTAGCTTTGTAGTACAACAAGCTGCATAGAAAAGTAAGTTATCAAGTAGATAGCTTTTTATTTTTATAGGGAGGAAATTATAAATATGAAAAAATTTGAAAGTGTAATAATATTAAAACCTAATTTAATGAAAGATGAAATAAAAGAAATACTTGAAAAAGTGGAAAAAACAATTAATAAAGTGGCTAAAATTACGAATAAGCAAGAAATAGGAATAAAGAAATTAGCCTATGAAATTAAAAAATGTAAAGAAGGCTATTATGTAGTGCATCAATTTGAAATAAAACAAGAAACTGAAAATGGCGAAGATGACATAGCAAGTATTGAAAGATACTTTAGAACACAAGAAGAAATCATAAAATTTATAATAGTAAAGAGGGATTAGAAGATGATAATTTACATAGTATATCAAAAGTTTTATGCTGATTTTGAGAATGGT
>CANRSD010000035.1 GCA_947642355.1 uncultured Clostridia bacterium | reverse complement strand
AGTTGGTAGAGCATGCGGCTGTTAACCGCAGGGTCGTAAGTTCGAGCCTTACACGAGGAGCCAAAAGTAGCAGATAAGAAATTATCTGTTATTTTTTTATACAAAATTAGTTTTATTGGTATAGAAATAGAATCGTTTTTGCATCAAAAAGTATTTTCAAAAATAAAACTTTATGATAGAATACCAATAATAATTTGCAAAGAAGAGAAAAAAATTATGATTTAGATATAATCGAATTTAATTAAAATTGTAAAGGGGAAATAACAATATGAAAATAACAAAATTTAATCAGAGTTGTTTGCTAGTTGAAACAAAAGGAAAAAGAATATTAATAGATGCAGGAAATATTGGATATACAGATGAAATGTTAGAAAAATATTGGACTAATATAGATATAATATTAGTAACACATAAACATAGAGACCATTGCTTAGCAGATGTGATAAATAAAATTATAGAAAGAGATAATGCAAAACTCTATACTACGTCTGAAGTTATAGCAACTCATAATTTTTCAAATGTAAATAAAATAGTAGAAGGGGACTTTTTTTATATTAATGATATAAAAATAGAAGTTGTAAAAGCAGTACATGGCTTTTTAACACCAATGAAAGAAGCAGGTGCAGAGGTAAAGGAAAATGTAGGGTATATTATTGATGATGGAAAAACTAGATTGTATTGTACAAGTGATACTATAAATTTTAACAACAATTATAAATGTGATGTTTTAGCAATGCCATTTAATGGTAATGGACTAACATTAGGATTAGTAGAAGGAATTGGCTTTATAAAAGATATTGCTCCAAAATTAGTATTACCAATACATTTACAACATCCTAATCCAGTAATGAATCCTAATACTGATATTTTAAAAGAAACTTTAGAAAAAGAAAATATAAGTTATAAAATATTAAATGTCTTTGAATATATAGACATTTAAAAAGTAAGTAATTAAATTAAAAAGGTGAAGTATATTTTGGAATGGTACTAGTATCCCGAACAACACAAACTGATTGAGGAGGAATAATATTGCAAGACAAAATAAAAATTATTGAATATCAAGAAAAATATTCAAAAGATATTGTAAATCATATAAAAAAAATTGCAATGGATGAATTTGAATACAATGACTGGGAAAATTATTTTAATAGAATGAGTTTTGAAGAATATAAAAATGAAGGTAGTAAATTTTGGATAGTTTTAAATGGTAAAGATGAAGTAATAGGTACAATTGGTGCTCTGAAGGTTTCTAGTGAAGAAGTGAAGATGAATAGTCTGTATGTAAATAAAGATTATAGAAAACTAGGTATTGCTAAAGAATTATATGAATTGCTTATTAATTTTTCTAAACAGCAAGGCTACAAAAAAGTTACGTTAAGAACATTTTTTAAATTTACAAATGCTATTAATTTTTATGAGAAAATAGGATTTGTGAAGTATGATCAAGATGATGAATCTTATTTTTATATAAAAACATTATAATAGAATAGAGGTAAATATAAAATGAAGGTATTATTTGCAACAACAAATCCAGCAAAAGTAGGAAAATATAAAGAAACTTTAAAAGAAAAAGGAATAGAACTTATTACAATAAAAGATTTAGATTTTGAGTTAGATGTAGATGAAAGCGGAAAGAATGCAGTAGAAAATGCTTATATAAAAGCCCAATCATATTATGATAAAGTACATATACCAACTATTGGAATGGACAATTGTTTATTCATAGAAGAGCTTCCTGATGAGAAACAACCAGGTACACATGTAAGAAGAGTAAATGGTAAAGAATTAAGTGATGATGAAATGATTGAGTATTATACAAACCTTTCAAGAGAATATGGTGGAAAGTTAACAGCCAAATGGGTGTATGGAATGGTAATATGTAATAAAGATGGTAGAAAAGATTATAAATGGAGTAAAAGTAATTTCTATCTTGTAGATAAGCCTATAGAGAAAAGAACTCCAGGGTATCCATTAGACTCAATATCAATTGTTCCAGAAACTAATAAGTATTTTTTACAAAAAGAAAATAATAAAGACGATGTTATAGATTTTATAGTAAATAATGTATAATTAGTAATAAATTATGCAATAGAATATATAAAAAATAAATTTTTAAAAGAGTTAATTAATATTGAATTTGAATAAATATTATGATAATATAATTTTATATTAAATAAAAAAGAAAGGAAAAAATAACTATGAAAAAAGGAATTATTGGAATAGTAGTAATTGCAATTGTTGCTATTATTGTATCAGTTATTATGATTAAAGGAGATAATAAAGAAAAGACACCAGAAGTTAAAGCAAATGTAAAAATGCAAACTGCACAAGAGATGCAGGAATTTTTAAATAATATTAATACAAAACTTGAAAGTGTGTTACCATCTTTAGAAACACGTGAAGTAGATATAACAGATGAATTTTCATTTACATCAACAACAGGTTTGAAATCAGCTGATAATGTTGAAGCAGTTATAGTTTCAGAACCATTTATTAGTTCTCAGGCGTATTCAGCTGTAATGGTAAAAGTTTCAGAAAATGCTGACATTGAAAATATGAAAAAAGAAATGTTTGATAATATAGATACAAGAAAATGGATTTGTGTTTCTGCAGAGAAAGTATGGGTTACTAATTATGATGATGTTATTTTTTTAGTAATGTCAAGTGAAGAATGGGGTAAACCAGTATATGATGAATTTAAACAAGCAGTAGGTGGTAAAGTAGGTAAAGAATTGGAAAGAACAGAAGAAATCTAGGAGGAAAAGATGCTTTTTTCAAGTATTAGTTTTTTGTATTATTTTTTACCATGTGTATTAGTAATTTACTTTTTTACACCTTCAAAATATAAAAATGGTATATTGTTAATAAGCTCCCTAATATTTTATTTTTATGGGGAGCCTATTTATATATTAGTTATGTTAGGTTCTATATTGTCAGCATATATACATGGAATTTTAATAGATAAATATGCTAAATATAAAAAAATATTTCTAATATCTTCTATTGTTATAAGTATAAGTATATTAGTTTTATTTAAATATTCAGATTTTTTTATAACAAATTTAAATAATTTGTTACATTCAAAGATAGAATTATTAAATTTAACATTACCAATAGGAATTTCTTTTTATACATTTCAAATATTAAGTTATGTTATAGATGTATATAATGAAAAAGTTCCAGTTCAAAAAAGTATAATTAAACTTGCAACATATGTTTCTTTATTTCCACAACTAATAGCAGGTCCAATAGTACGTTATATTGATATTGAAAAAGATTTAAGTAAAAGAAAGCATACTTTTGAAAAAATTTCGTCAGGTATTAATAGATTTTGTATAGGAATTTCTAAAAAAGTTCTAATTGCAAATCAATTGGGAGAATTATGTCAGATTTTTTTACAAACAAATGATAAGAGTATAGCATTTTATTGGATTTATGCAATAGGTTTTAGTCTTCAAATTTATTTTGATTTTTCTGCTTATTCAGATATGGCAATAGGTCTTGGCAAAATTTTTGGATTCCATTTTTTAGAGAATTTTAATTATCCATATATATCTAAAAGTATTACTGAATTTTGGAGAAGATGGCATATTTCACTAGGAACATGGTTTAGAGACTATGTATATATACCTCTTGGTGGAAATAAAGTAGGAAAAGTAAAACTAATTAGAAATATTTTAATTGTATGGCTATTAACAGGATTTTGGCATGGAGCTAATTGGACATTTATATTTTGGGGATTGCTATTTGCAGTATTGTTGATTGTAGAAAAATTGTTTTTATTAAAAAAATTAGAATGTATACCTAAAATATTACAACATATTTATGTTTTATTTTTTGTTATGATTAGTTTTATATTGTTTAATGCAAATAGTATAAAAGAAGCTGTTATACAAATAGGAGGTTTGTTTGGATTAAATGGTGAGAGGTTTATTAATGATTATACTATATATTATGTGAAAAGTTATTCTATAATTCTTATTATATCAGTAATTGGCGCAACACCATTTTTAAAAAATCAAATACTTAAATTGAAAGAAAAAAAATTAATTAATAAAATAATTAATATTTTAGAACCAATTACATTAGTATTTTTATTAGTATTTGTTACTTCATATTTAGTAGATAGTTCATACAATCCTTTTTTATATTTTAGATTTTAACAAAAGGAGAATATATATGTCAGATAGAACAAAAAACATAATACAAACAATAACTTTTTTTATGATATTAACTTCATTTTTTATATTGAATTTATTAAAAGAAGATATAGAGATTTCAATAACAGAACGAAGAAAACTTGCAAACTTTCCAGATATGAATGTTGAAAATTTATTAGATGGAAGTTTTAGTAAAAAATTTGATAGATATACTACAGATCAAATTTTAAAAAGAGAAGATTTTAGAAAATTAAAATCAAAGTTAGAAATTAATTTGTTTGGAAAAAAAGATAATAATATGATTTATATGTATGAAAATAGTTTAATAAAAATAGAATATCCATTAAATTATAAATCTATATTAAATGCATCAAATAAAATAAATGAGATACAAAAGAATTATTTAGAAGGTATGAAATGTTATTATTCTATAATTCCAGATAAAAATTATTTCACAAATAAAGATGAATATATATATATGGATTATGAAGAGTTAAAAGAAATCATGTTTGGAAATATAGAAAATGTAGAGTACATTGATATTTTTGATTGTTTGGAATTAAAAGATTATTATGCAACAGATATTCACTGGAAACAAGAAAACCTGCAAAAAGTAGTAGATAAAATAAGCCAAAAAATGAACTTTAAAGATAGATTAATAATGCCTTATAATAAAGGAGAGATTATAGAGTTTGAAGGTTTATATGCTGGACAATTGCCTTTAAAAATAAGTAAAGATAAAATATATATATTAACAAATGAAGTAATTCAAAATGCAAAAGTATATAATTATGAAGATAGAAAAGAAACTAAAATATATAATAAGGAAAAATTAAATAGTAATGATAAATATGACATATATTTATCTGGACCAACACCATTAATTACAATAACTAATCAAAATGCAAAAACAAATAAAGAACTAATTGTATTTAGGGATTCTTTTGCAAGTAGTTTAATACCATTATTTACAGAAGCATATAGCAAGATTACTTTAATAGATATTAGGTATATGAGAAGTAGTGATATAGAAAAATATATAGAATTTAGAGATCAAGAAGTATTATTTTTATATAGTACATTAGTTTTAAATAATAGTAGTGTATTGAGATAAATATATGATAAAATTAGGAGAAAAATAACAACAAATGAGTAAAATAAAAGAAGAAAATCAAATATTAATAATGCTAGCATTTTTTAGTATATCTATTGGACTATGGGAGAACTTTAGACAATTATGGCTACAAGATAATAATTTTTCAGTAGTAGATATTAGTAATATAATTAGTATCGGAACTTTAATAAGTGTAATAGGAATAATTTTAGTTGGAAGATATATAAAAATAGAAAAATTAAAAATTTTTGTAACATTATCTTTATTTATAAAATTCTTTAACTTTTTATTTTTACTAAAACTAAACAATACGAATCATAACATTCTTATCAGTATATCAGTAATATTAGATGTTTTATCAGGTTATTTAATTATAACAAGTATATATCCTTTGATAACAACAATAGTAAAAAACAATACAATTTATAGTAAAAGAAAATTAACAGAATACCTTTTTAGAGATATTGGAGTCTTAGTTGGTGGATTATTAATAGGTAAAAATATTATAGGAGTATTAGTTAATTATAATATCTGCTTATTTATATCAACTATATTTTTAGGCTTGTCAATAATAATTATGTTTGATATGACAGCTTGTAAAAAAATAGAAGAGAAAAAGGAATCAAACATTTCAATAATAAAATATATATTAAAAAATAAATTACAAATTGTGTATACAATATATACTTTTATAGGAAGTATGGCATTTTCAACTGCATTAGGACTAAAAATGTTAACATTTACAAACTATTTGAATTTCTCAGATAGTTATGCAACAAATTATTTGTTAATAATAGGATTAATAGCAGATGGAATAGGAATACTTGCATTAAAATATTTCACACCAAAAAATGATTATGTAACAATAACTATTAAGTTTGGAATAAGACTTGTTTCATATATGATAGCATTTTTGGCAGACAATATGATTGTTACATTAATTGCAATTACTTGGTCTATATTAATTTCAACAGCTTATGAAAATATCTGTGATGGTTATTATATTAATTCAGTTAATACAGCATATCAGTTAAGATATACAAATTTTAGATATATAGTAAAATATTTAGGAGAAGCATTAGGTGTATTTCTATGTGGAATAATGTATGAAATAGGTCTTAGGTATATGTTTGGATTATCAGCGATTTTTATTATTGTTCAAATTACTTTAGCATATATATTGATATATATGAGAAAACACAATAGTATAGGAGAAAAAATATGTTAGAAAAAGCTTATTGACTTATTAAATTATTTATATTAGGAAGAAATATAAATTATGGAAAAAAATATACATAAAGAAATATATAATTATCTAAAAAAATGCTTGAAATTTTAATTAATAATAGATATAATTAGAAAAAAGTTTGGAGGTTATATTTATTATGAGTAGAGAACTTATTGTTAAAAAATGTAAAAAGTGTAATGCAATAGTAAAAGTTATTAAAGATTGTAATTGTAATGGTTGTGGAATAAAATGTTGTGAAGAAAAGATGGAAGTTTTAGTACCAAATTCAGTAGATGCAGCAATTGAAAAACATGTACCAGAATATGAAATAAATGGAGAAAAAATAATTGTTAAAGTAAATCATGTTATGGAAGATGAACATTATATTGAATGGGTAAGTATAGTATCAGATGATAGAGAATGTACAAAATATTTTAAACCTGGAAAAGAAGCACAAGTAGAATTCAAATATGAACCAGGTACTAAATTATACGCTTATTGTAATAAACATGGTTTATGGAAAAAAGATGTAGAATAAAATTTGAACTGCTAACTAAATATGTTAGCAGCTTTTTTATATTACAAATATCACTAAATGCTTTTTTATACATATTATTAGAGTATAAAGGAGTGATTATATGAATAATAAATACCCAGAAATCCCATATTTAGGATGTAAAAATGAGAACATAGAAATTCCTATTACTTTTAGAGCTCAACATCAGAATATTCAACCAGGAATGGAATATGAGATGAATCCAATTCCTATTTCAGATAATTCAAATGTAAAAGGAAGTGGAAAATTACTAAATAAGGTTGTTATTGTATCTGGTGGAGATAGTGGTATAGGTAGAGCAATTTGCACTCTTTTTGCTAAAGAAGGAGCTGATATTGCTATTGTATATTTAAATGAACATAGAGATGCAAACTGTACTAAAAATATAGTAGAAAGTTACGGTAGAAAGTGCATTTTAATTCCAGGAGACTTACGTGATGAAAATTTTTCTCCATACATAGTAGATTGTGTTATAAAAAGTTTTGGAAAAATTGATATATTAATTAATAATTGTGGAGTTCAGTATCCTCAAGATAGTATTTTAAATATTTCTAATGAGCAAATGCGTTATACTTTTGAAACTAATATTTTTTCATTTTTTTATTTAACTAAAGCAGTATTACCATTTATGAAAGAAAACTCTTCAATAATTAATACTACATCAATAACAGCTTTTGAAGGTAAGAAAAACTTGATAGATTATTCAAGTACTAAAGGGGCAATTACAGTATTTACTAAATCTTTAGCTTTATCACTAGCAGAGAAAAAAATTCGTGTTAATGCTGTTGCACCTCGGACCTATTTGGACACCTTTAATCCCATCTTCTTTTTCTCCAAAAGAAGTAGAAGTATTTGGTACAGATGTTCCTTTGAAACGTGCAGGTCAACCATTTGAAGTAGCACCAGCATATTTATATTTAGCATCTGATGATTCAAGGTATGTAACTGGTCAAATTATACATGTTAATGGTGGTAGTATAGTGTAACTTTATAAAAATATTTAATGAATCTTGTAATTTTATATTATTTGATATATAATGACAACATTAATGAAATGATGGGAGTTAAAATTAAATGTCAAATTTAGTAATAGGAATAGAAGGATTAGTTGGAGCTGGTAAAACAAGTATATGTCGTGAATTAATTAAACAAATTCCTAATACAATATTAGTAAATGGTGGAAATTTATATAGAGCAATTGTAGCAACACTTATAGGTACAGGTATTAATTTTAATGATTTAAAGAAAAATGCAAATGAATTAGATATAAAAGAAATAATGGATTCATTAAATATAGAAATAAAAATAGAAGATAATGAAACTGTAATTTATGTAGATGGAAAAAAAATTGATGAAGATTATATTCAATCAACTGAGATTTCTATGGCAGTTTCTATATTAGGTGGAAAAACAAAAGAAGAAAAGTTATTTGAATTTGCAAGAGATATCATTAATACTTTAAAAAAAGATTATAATGTTATTCTTTCTGCAAGAGGAATAATGACAATATTTCCAGAATGTGATTATCATTTATTTATTACAGCTGATTTAGATATAAGGGTTAAAAGAAAACATAATCAATATATAAATGAAACTGAAGAAAAGATAAAAGAAAATATCATTATAAGAGATGAGTTACAAAAGAATGCTGGATATTATGATTTAAATGAGAAAACTAAAGTAATTGATGTTACAGAATGTAAAAGTATTAAAGAAAGTACAGAAAAAGTTTTAGAATTTATTAATATTGCAGTAGAAGTTTAAAAGTTAATAATAAAAAAGGGGGAAGATATGAGTTTCGAAAATAGTAAACTAGAAGAATTTAATAATTATCTAGATGGTAGACGTGTAGCTATAGTCGGAATTGGTGTAAGTAACATTCCTCTTATAGAATATATGCATGAAGTTGGAGCAGAAGTAACTGTATTTGATGAACGAGAAATAGATGAAATAGATGTAGAAATAATGAATAAAGTAATTTGTTATGATATGGAATATTCTTTAGGAGAAGATTATTTATTAAATCTAGTTGATTTTGATATTATATTTAGATCACCAAGCTGTTTGCCATCTAATCCAGCATTGTTACTTGAAGCTTCAAGAGGTGCAATTATTACAACAGAAATAGAAATGTTTATGGAGTTATGCCCAGGAATAATTATTGGAGTTACTGGAAGTGATGGGAAAACTACTACCTCTACTTTAATTTATGAAATTTTAAAGGCAAAAGGTTATAATTGTTATCTTGGTGGAAATATAGGAATGCCATTATTTACAAAAGTAAGTCAAATGCTTCCAGAAGATATTATTGTATTAGAATTAAGTAGTTTTCAGCTTATGAATATGAAAATTAGTCCTAAAATTTCTGTTGTTACAAATATAACTCCAAATCACTTAAATATACATGAAGATATGGAGGAATATATTGAAGCAAAGAAGAGTATATTAAAATATCAGTCAAAAGATGATATAGTAATATTAAATTATGATGATAATATAGTAAAAAGCTTTGCAGAAGATGCTATAGGTAAAGTAATATTTTTCAGTCATGTAGCTAAAATTCCTGAAGGCTATATGGTTGATAGAAATTCTATAAAATATTGTATGCGGAGAATTTAGAAAACATATTTTAGAAACAAAAAATATGAATATACATGGGTTACATAATTATATGAATGTAGCTGCTGCAATAGCTGCAACAGAAAGTTTAGTTGACTTAGATATAGCAATAAAAGTGATATCAGAATTTAAAGGAGTAGAACATCGTTTAGAACTTGTAAAGCAAACCAAAAATAGAATAAAATGGTATAATGATTCTGCAAGTTCTAGCCCATCAAGGACAATTGTAGGATTAAATACTTTTCCAACTAAAAATGTAATATTAATTGCAGGTGGATATGATAAAAATTTGGAATATGAAATTTTAGCAAAGCCAATAATAAATAGTTGTAAATCTTTAATTTTAATTGGCCAAACAGCTGATAAAATTGAAGAAACTGTGAGAAGAGAATTGAAAAATGGAGTTAAAGAAGTAAATATATATAGGAGCAAGTCTTTAGAAGAAGCTGTATTAATTGCAAATAATATTGCAACTAAAGGTGATGTTATATTATTTTCTCCTGCTAGTGCAAGTTTTGATAGTTTTAAAAATTTTGATGAAAGAGGAAAAATGTTTAAAAGTTTAGTTTTAAATATACAAGAATAATTATAATATGTTTTTCATATAATTAGTTATATAAGGGAGGAGTTTAAGATGATTTATCCAAGTTATGATGATTATATGAGAGACATTTTTTATTTTAATGGATTATCTAATCCAAATAGAGGATATGGATTTCAAAATCCTATGCGGAAACACAAATATTTCAATTGATACAAATAACAATTTAACTTTAAATACTTTATATCCTAGTATTTATAAGATAGTATGGCCAGTAATTCAAAAAGTAATTAGTGGAAATAATTACCAATTTATAACAGAAGAAATTGTAAATAATACTGTCGATGTAGTTTTAGGAATAGTAGAAGGTGAAGTAGGGAGTGTAGAAAAAGAAAATTGTAATAATGATTCTAGAAGACAACAAACTTCTACTAATAATAATGCTTCAAATAATTGTAATAGTGGAAATAATAATTCAAATAGTAATTTGCTAAGAGATTTAATAAAAATTTTGGTAATTAAGGAATTACTTAGTAGAAATAATGTAAGAAGATTTCCATTTGGTGAAACAATGCCATATTACATAAATCCAAATATGATGTCTCCATATATGGTAAATTAGAATTAATATATAATTTAATTTTTTATATAAATTATCTTCCAGGATAAAAAAACTAAAATGATTTATAATAATTTTATGACTAATTAGTATAAGTCAAATTTTATCTTGGAGGTTTTTTTATTATGAGAGTTAAAGATTGTATGTGTTCTGAAGTTGTACAAGCTACTCCAGATACAACTTTATCTGAAATAGCAAAACTTATGGATGCAAATAAAGTTGGATGTGTACCTGTTTGTAATAATAATGTAGTAGTTGGATTTGTAACAGATAGAGATATAATAACAAGATGCGTAGCAAATAATAAAAATTGTAGTACTACAAAAGTATCTGATATTATGAATACAAATGTTGTAAAAACAACACCAGATACTGATATATGTTCAGCAATAGAAGTTATGAGAAATAATCAAATACGAAGATTACCAGTTGTAGAAGGTAACAAAGTAGTAGGAATGCTATCATTAGGAGATTTAGCACAAAATCAAGACGTAAATCCTGAAAATTTAGGACATACACTTGAATGTATATGTGAAGACTCTTGTGATCATTGTCAATAATATTTATAATAATTATAAAGGATGCTAGATTATAGATATTGTTTATTTCTATAATCTAACATCCTTAAATATATTAATAAATAACTGATGTTGGAACATAATTATCTGAAGGAGGGTTTACATATACGTTTTCTGGTTGGTTGCATTTTTCAATTTGAGAAATATTTATAATAGGAATATCTCCATAATAATATCCTTTTTCAATGCTTCCAGTTATATTTACCCAAGAGTTGTTTTCAAAATCACTTGCATTTTCACATGAACATAAAAAGCCTACTACAACAGTTTGATTTTTGCTATTTATAACCATATCACGTGCTAGAATAAATTCATTTTCTTTTAAATCACTAACTCTATATACATATCCAGTAAATGAGATTTTCTGACCAATATATGTATTTAAGTCATCATGAACTTCTTTTAAAATATCTGTATAATTTTTTTCTGTAAGAGTTGCTACTTCTGGAGATGGAATAGTATCTGACACAGTAGTAGTTTCTTTATTAGATGTATTTTTTATTTCTCCGAAAAATTTTTGAAGTTGAAAGAGCAAGAAGTATTAAAGCTATTATACAGGCAATTAATATAAAAACTTTTGTTATTTTCTTTTTGTTTATCTTAAAATTGCAAATAAACATTTTTTAATCACATCCTTAAATATTTTTTGTTTAATAATATGAGAATAGAAGTTAACTTATACCATAAAAATTTTATAAATTGTATAGACAAAAAATATATTAATATAGTACAATGTCTTATACTAATGTTAGGAGGTAAATGAATGAAATATTTTATTAATTTTTTAAAAGGTATGATAATTGGTATTGCAAATATTATTCCAGGATTAAGTGGTGGAACTATGGCAATATCTGTAGGTGTATATGAAAAACTTATTAATACAATAGGAAACTTTTTTAAAAAGTTTAAAGAAACATTTAAAGAAAATATGATTTTTTTAATTCCAATAGGAATAGGAGCAGTAGTAGGAGTAGTAGGATTTAGTAAATTATTAGATTTTTTATTAAATAACTATAAAATGCCTACACAATTTGCTTTTATAGGGTTAATACTAGGAAGTTTTCCATTAATATTTAAAAACGCAAATAAAAATGGATTTAAAAAAAGTTATTTAATTCCATGTGTTATTACTCTTGTTATTGGATTGGTTCTTACAATTTTAGAAAAAACAGGAGTTACAGGAGCAACTGTAAATAGTTTTGACTTGAATTTTGTAAATATAATTTTATTATTTTTTTATGGCTTTATAGCAGCTGGAACAATGGTAATACCAGGGCTTAGTGGTTCGTTTATGCTATTATTACTTGGAGTATATGGTGCAATATTATCTGCGGTTTCAAGTTTAAATATACCAATACTTATTCCATTTGGAATTGGAGTAATGGCAGGAATTTTAGTTTGTGCTAAAGTCATAGATTTACTATTAAATAAATTTTATGGTCACACATATTATGCAATTATAGGATTTATAATAGGAGCACTTCCAGCAATATATCCAGGTTTTGCGTTTAATCTTATGGGAATAATAAGTATAATTACTTTAATTTTGGGGTTTGTAGCTTCATATATGTTTTCAAAACTGGATAAGTAAAGATGTAATAAATTTAATTTTATGGTAACTACTTGCATAATAATTTAAAGAATGATATATTTATACAAGTAATAAATTAGGAAAAGTATAGAAAGGATATGATAAATAAAAATGGGATTATTTAAGTCTATATTTAAAAGTTATAGTGAAAAAGAAGTAAAAAGAATTAAACCAATTGTTGATAAAATAAATTCATTAGAAGATGAAATTAGTAAATTATCAGATAAAGAATTAACATCAAAAACAGATTATTTAAAAAATGAATTAAAAAATGGAAAAACTTTAGATGATATTTTACCAGAAGCTTTTGCAGTAGTTAGAGAAGCTTCAAAAAGAGTTTTAGGATTAAGACATTTTGATGTTCAATTGATAGGAGGGGTTGTATTACATCAAGGTAGAATTTCAGAAATGAAAACTGGTGAAGGAAAGACATTAGTCGCAACACTTCCAGTATATTTAAATGCACTTGAAGGAAAAGGTGTTCATGTAATTACAGTTAATGAATACTTGGCTAAAAGAGATAGTGAATGGATGGGAAAATTATATAAATTTTTAGGATTATCAGTTGGATTAATTCAAAGTCAAATGAGTAAAAAAGATAAGCAAGCTGCTTATAATGCAGATGTTACATATGGTACTAATAATGAGTTTGGATTTGATTATTTAAGAGACAATATGGTAATTAGAAAAGATGATATGGTACAAAGAGATTTACATTATGCTATTGTTGATGAGATAGATAGTATATTAATAGATGAAGCAAGAACACCACTTATTATTTCAGGTAGAGCAAATAAATCTTCTGATTTATATAAAAAAGCAGATAGTTTAGTTAGAAAATTAAGTTCAAAAGTAATTATAGAAGAAGATATTAAAGATGAAGATCAAGCAGAAGATAATAAAAACTTTGATTATATAGTAGATTTAAAAGCAAAAACAGCTACTTTAACTGAAAAAGGTATTGAGAAAGCTGAAAAAGAATTTGGATTAGAAAATTTAAATGACATTGATAATTCTGATATAGTTCATAATATAAACCAAGCTTTAAGAGCTCATGGTGTTATGAAAAAAGATATTGATTACATTGTAAAAGATGGAGAAGTATTAATAGTTGATGAATTTACTGGACGTATAATGTATGGAAGAAGATATAATGATGGATTACATCAAGCAATTGAAGCAAAAGAAAATGTTAGAATTGCAGATGAGTCAAAAACTTTAGCTACAATTACATTCCAAAATTTCTTTAGAATGTATGAGAAACTTTCTGGAATGACAGGTACTGCTATGACAGAAGAAGAAGAATTTCAAGAAATTTATAATTTGGATGTTGTTAGCATTCCTACAAATAAGCCATTAGTTAGATTAGATAATGTAGATGTTATTTATAGAAATGAAGATGCAAAGTTTAGAGCAATTTGTGAAGAAGTAAAAGAATCACATGAGAAAGGTCAACCAGTTTTAGTAGGTACAGTATCAATTGAGAAATCTGAAAAATTAAGTAAAATATTATCTAAAGCTGGATTAGCACATGAAGTATTAAATGCTAAAAATCATGAAAAAGAAGCTGAAATTATAGCTCAAGCAGGAAAATTTGGTGCTATTACAATTGCTACAAATATGGCTGGTCGTGGTACTGATATTATGCTTGGAGGAAACAGTGAATATCTAGCTAAAAAACAACTTAGAAAAGAAAAATATTCAGAAGAGTTAATTGAAGAAGCTAATGCTTTTAATGAAACTGATGATGAAGAAATCTTATCAGCTAGAAAGAAATTTAAAGATTTAGTTAGCAAGTATGATGATGAAATAAAAGAAGAAAAAGAAAAAGTTATATTAGCAGGTGGATTAAAGATTATAGGTACTGAAAGACATGAATCAAGAAGAATTGATAATCAGCTTCGTGGTCGTTCTGGACGTCAAGGAGACCCAGGTGAGTCAAGATTCTATTTAGGAATGGATGATAATTTATTAAAAATCTTTGGTGGAGATTTAATGTCAAGAATTTTTGATAAAGGTGGAATAGATGAAAATACTGCAATTCCTTCAAAAATGCTTTCAAAAATGATTAAAGATGCTCAAATGAAAGTAGAGGGTAGAAACTTTAGTTCAAGAAAATATGTACTTAGTTATGATGATGTTATGAATGCTCAAAGGACTATTATTTATAACCAAAGAAGACAAGTACTTGATGGAAATGATATGCATGAAAATGTATTATCTATGATGATGGATGCTTGTAAAATGGTAGTAGATACTTATAGAAGCGAGATAAATGAAGATAATTTTAATCCGGATGGATTATTAAATGAAATAAAATCGACTTTTAATATAGAAAGTTTAGACTCATTAAAGGAAAATGTAAAACCTGATAAAGTACTTTCTGAATTACAAGAAAAAGTAATGAATGCATATGATGAAAAGCAAAAAGAAATAGGAGATGATATAAAAGATATTGAAAGATTTGTTATTTTAAAAGTAGTTGATAACAAATGGATGGATCATATAGACAGTATGGATAGCTTAAAAAATGGTATAGGACTTCGTGCATATGGACAAAAAGACCCAGTAGTTCAATATAGAATTGAGGGTGGAAATATGTTTGAAGAAATGATAGCTAACATCAAATTAGATGTATCTAAGCTATTATTACATATTGTAAAGAAAGAAAACTTATCTCGTGAAGATAATATAAAAATTACTGGAGAAGGTTTTGCAAATGTATCTATAGCTGAAGGAGAAACAGCTCCAACTAAAAATCCAGCAACAGATTCTAAACAACAGCCAATTGTAAATGAAGAACCAAAGATAGGCAGGAATGATTTATGCCCATGTGGAAGTGGGAAAAAATATAAAAACTGCTGTGGTAAAAATCAGTAATAGCAATAGTTATAAGGAGTGTAATTAAATTTTCTAAAGTAATGAAGTAAATAGAAAACTAAGAAAAAAGGAATTTAGCAATGGAGGTATACTGAAAAATGATTAATTCTAATTTAATTATGGATAGTGCAGAGCTACAGTGCCAATCAATATAGAGCTGCAAAATATTTAGAAGAAAATCAATAACAAAAATGAATTTCTAGTTCAAACTTTTGAATACAAAATAAATCCAAATAATATTTTATTATTATTTGGATTTTACTTTTTTTATAATTATTTATTTGAATTATAAAATAATTTGAAAAAATCTATTTTTAAATTGACATTTTTCGCATGTCATAGTAAAATTATTATGTAACAAAAGGTTTAGGTGAACTACAATTAAGGAGGTAAAAAGATGAAATTAAGCCTAAATTTAGAAAATATTGGCAGATTGCCAATAGCTGTAAAAACGCCAGTTATTCGGGAAGGAGACGATTTGATCCAAATTGTAATCGACTCTATTCTGAAAGCAGTTGGTGAGTTCCATGATGGGGCTATCATCTGCATAACTGAAGCAGTAGCTGCCATTGCTCAGGGAAATTTTGTGACTCCTGAAGATATCCAGAAAGCAATTTCTGAGAAATATCCAGGAGAAAGTGAAATATTGCTTTTGTTTCCCATTCAAAGCCGGAATCGTTTTATGAACATTCCGAAGGCAATTGCAGAAATGCCACAAATTGATAAAATATATGTGGCACTCACTTATCCAACAGATGAGGTTGGAAATCGGTTGGTTTCAGATGAGGCTATTTCAGATGTTGGAATAAATCCGTATGAGGATATATTGACAGCAAAAAAGTTTTATGAAAAGTTTGGAAAGCCTTGTCATCCATTTACACAAAAAGACTACATTCATGAATTTAATGCGGCATGTTGCGGAAAAGCTAAAGTGGTTCTTGGCAACTCTGTGCATGGTATTCTTAAAAAATGTGGTTTTTGTAAAAATGTTCTAGTATGTACAATAAGGGAGGATAAGCGGAGACTTCATAAGTCAGAAGTCGAAAAAATTAAAGCAGTAACAAATGTGTTTGATTTGTCAGACATTTTAAGTGAGCCATCTATAAATTCTGGTTATAGTCCAGAGTATGGATTATATGGAAGTAATATGATGGCAGACGGGAAATTAAAGTTGATGCCAAGAGCGTGTCATACTTTAGTAACTGATTTAAAAAACCGTATTTTAGAAGAGTATGGCAAAAGAGTTGATGTTATGATTTTCGGCGATGGAGCTTTTAAAGATCCTGTTGGAGGTATCTGGGAGCTGGCAGACCCGAATACAACACTGGCAGCAACGTCTGGACTGGCAGGTACTCCGAAAGAAGTAAAACTTAAGTACATCGTAAGCAAGTATCCTGATAAAAATCAGGAAGAATTGCTTGATATTCTCAATAATGAGAAATCAAAATATAAAGTAAATGGCGAATCTTCCTTGGGGACAACTCCGAGACGGAAAACCGATTTGGTTGCATCTCTTGCAGATCTTGCAACTGGAAGCGGAGATCAGCAGACACCAGTAGTCTATATTTTAGGATATAAATAATCTTTTGAGAAAAAAAACAAATAACGTTTTGCTTGAAAAGCTGGGAAATATGTTTCCCAGCTTTTCAAGTTTTTTATTATTATTTTAAAACTAGTAAATTTACAAAGTAACTTCCAAAAGTAATATATAAATATGGAAATAAACTT
>CANRSD010000034.1 GCA_947642355.1 uncultured Clostridia bacterium | reverse complement strand
ATAATATAATAAATTTATAAAAAAGGACTTGACAAAAATTAGATAGTCAAGTTATAGGGCAGATAGTTTGAAAATTATCTGTTCTTGTATATTTATAATTTTTTATATAATTTATAAGTCCTAAAATCGTTTTTAAGCAATTTAATTTTGATGTTTGTAATTTATAATTAAAAAACTAAAAATTGATTTATTTACATTATATGAAATTATACTTTTATAAATCTACTATAATTATTTATATATTATTATAATTTATATAAAATTTATAAATATTAAAATATCTCAAAAAATGTTCAAAATATCGACGCTTCAAAATCGATTTTAAGGCGTTTTTATTTTAAAACAGTATAACTTGTTTTCTAAAATAATCGTTTATCCTAATGAATTGATTATTTTAACAATTTTACTATAAAAATTTTATACTTATATAGTAAAAAAGTGTCAAAATAATGACGCATCAGAATCGATTTTAAGGCGATTTTAAAATTTAGGCATATAGTTTGTTGTCTAAAAATATGGCCTATTTTAGAGTTTTAAGCATTTTAGTGATTTTAGAAAAATTATAAGATATAAATAAAAAATAAGACTACAAAATTTTTAATTAAACAAGTTATAAGAATGAATTATAAAAATAGCTAGAAATCGATTTTAAAAGGTCATAAGAATATTGATATAAGTAATACAAAAAATTATATATAAGAGAATATAAATACAAAAGAATTAAAGTAATATAAGTGAATATTAGTAGTTGTAGAACAGCTAGATATATGTAAGAGTATAGCTATTCGACTATTTATATATATTAGCCCTATTCCTTTTTGCACAAAACTTTGATTTTGTGCAAAGTTATATATAACGAAAAAGGAACTCCAAAGCTCATATTTAGACTTCCCTTTTCTTCTTTTTTAAAAAGAGATTAACTTAAATGTTAATCTCATCTATTAATATATCTATTCTTCTTCTGGTGATAATATAAATCCTGTAGCTATCCATCTAGTTTTATGAGCTCCTGTACTATCTATTGGATCATTTATTAATTCTCCATTTACAGCCATAACGCTTGAAGTTCCACCATCTAAATTTGCTGCATTATAAGCACCATAATTTTGCATTATTCTAATTAAATCATCCATATCAGCACCCATCATCCCAGCTCTTCTTCCGTCTAAAACTAAGAATAATACTATACCATCTTGCCTTTGTCCTATTGCTGTACGAGGAGCATCTCCCCAACCTCCATTTCCTAGGACTTTCGAAGGTTCACCATTTACTATTAAGTATGGTCCAAAAGTAACTGCATCACGTATCCCAATGTTTTGAGCTTGTTCAACAGTATATTTTCCTAGAATAAGTTTATTATTTTTATCAAAACCTATAATTCCTCCTGCACCATTCCAAGATGCTGTTGTAAGTACTTTACCTCTTGAGAAAGTAATTCCACAAGGAATTGCTCCATTGCTATTGTAGTTTGGATCTACAAAGCCACCACCATTTATAGCAACTAAAGCATTTTCACGTTTAGCCATATCTACTAAATATTCTCCTTTAGTTCCAATTTTTGAAGTAACAACTGTATGGACTCTTGATGGATCATATATTACAGCTAAATATCCTTTAAAATTATCTTCTTTAATTTCTATTATTTTATAATCTTTGTTTTTGGAATCTTTTTCAAGTATTTGACGTTCATATTCATTTGCATATGTAGTTTTAGGATTATCATCTTTTGAATAATCTACAATATCTATTAAATCAGTGTTTGTTGGAGAATTTGATTCTATAACTGTATTATTTGCAAGAATTGCTTTAATAGTAGAATCATCATAAAACCATGTTGCAAAATACTGATGATTCATAGTAGTCATAGCTGTTGTTACAAGCCAATCTCTAAATCCATTATATGGACCATATAATAAGAATAATCCTGTGTAACAACATATTGTTCCAACTATGAATAAACTTATAAAAAATATTTTTAAACTAGTAAATTTTTTTGATTTTTTTATATTTGCTTGTGCTTCTGAAAGTTCTTTATCTATGCTAGTTTTTCTACTTTTATTATCTTCCATATTATACTCCTTATTTTTCTAACATATGTTTCATTTTTTCTAAAAACTCATTATTATTTTTAGTATTCATTATTACTTCAAGTAATTTCTCAGTCATTTCAGCAGTATTCATATTTGCCATTGCACGTCTAATTAAGTATATAATTGAAAGTTCTTCTTTTGATAATAATAATTCTTCACGTCTTGTTCCAGATTTATTTATATCAATAGCAGGAAAGATTCTTTTTTCAGAAAGATTTCTACTTAAATGTACTTCCATATTACCAGTACCTTTAAATTCTTCAAAAATTACTTCATCCATCCTACTTCCTGTTTCAACTAGAGCTGTTCCTAAAATGGTTAAACTTCCAGCGTCTTCTGTATTTCTAGCAGCTCCAAAAAAACGTTTTGGTTTATGTAATGCGCTTGGATCAAATCCACCTGATAAGGTTTTTCCAGATGATGGTATAACTAAGTTATATGCTCTTGCAAGTCTTGTAATACTGTCTAATAAAATTACTACATCTTTATTTTGCTCTACTAATCTTTTTCCTCTTTCAAGTACCATTTCAGCTACTTTGACATGATGTTCTGGTTGTTCATCAAATGTTGAATATATAACATCTCCTTTAATTGAACGTTTCATATCAGTAACTTCTTCAGGTCTTTCATCTATTAGTAATACAATAAGTTGTGTTTCTGGATTATTTGTAGTTATACTATTTGCTATTTTCTTTAAAATTGTAGTTTTTCCAACTTTTGGAGGAGCTACAATCATTCCCCTCTGCCCTTTTCCTATTGGAGATAATAAATCCATTAAACGCATAGTATATTCATTTGTAAAAGTTTCTAATTTTAATTTTTGGTTTGGATATATAGGTATTAATTCATCAAATTTTTTTCTTTTCATTGCATTTTCAGGATGTTGTCCATTTACTTCTCCTACATATATTAAAGCAGGAAATTTCTCAGTTTCTTTTGGAATACGCTTAATTCCTTTTATCTTATCTCCAGTATCTAATTTAAAGCGTTTAATTTGAACTGGTGATACATATACATCTTTTGATGTAGAAAGATAATTATCTCCACGTAAAAAGCCATATCCATCTGGCAATAATTCTAAAATTCCTTCTACATATTGATCATTTTCACTAGTTAAATTATATCTTTGATTATTGTCAATTTGAGAATTGCTATCAATATTATTTTGAGATACAGGAATTTCTTTTTGAGAAATAGCTTCTATGAGTTCACTTTTTTTCATCTTTGAAACATTATCAATTTCTAAATCTTTTGCAATATTGCGTAATTCAATGACTGTTTTTTCTTTTAAATCCATAAATACTCCTTCTATATTTAATTTTATAATTTGGGAAATGTTTAAGAAAATAAATAAATTTGAATAAATCAAAAAATACATATGTAATATAGGAAAACATTAATATTAATGTTCTCCTTATTTTCCTTTTGCTATATATACTCTTTCATTTGGATAGTACATATCTAGCTTTTCTCTAGCTTGTGCTTCTATATATTCTGGGGAATTAATATTTTTTTGTTCTTCAAGAAGTTCTGCTTTTTCTTCATTCAAAGCAGTTTTTTGAGATTCATAATAATTTTTTTGATTGTTATAGTTACTTAGTTTTTTTTCTTGACTTATACAAATGATTACTGTATATACTAAAATTATAGAAATTATTAACTTACATATTTTTTTTGATTTCAATAAATTTCTCATATGTACTCCTTTACATATTATATTCGTCAAGAAAACATTTTTTCCACTTATTTTTGATAACTTTGTTTCTTTTTTACGAAATAATATGGTAATTTTACTATTCTCCAAATTATTCGACATAATCTTTTAATAATTTTAAAAACTACATAAAATATTATACCACAAATGTTACTTAATGTCAAAGAATATATTATAATACCGAAGATTAGTGCTAAAAATACAAAAAAACGTAATTCTCCATTATTAAATACTATTATACTACGTAATAATAGTATTCCTGAAATAAGTAAAAAAATAATATCTTGTATAATAACAATAAAATCTGGAAAATTAAAGTTTTTTCTCATACTTCTAAAGATATCAAAAATAAGACCTATAAATAATCCAAGTATAAAGAAAATGCAGAATATTTTACTTTGTTCATATACACTCATAGGATTACCTCATTTATTTAAAAATTTTTCCAAGTAAACTACTACTTTTCTTTCCTCCAGGTTCAGTATTTGAATAGTTCAAATTATTTATAGTTCCATCAATAGATACTTCAGATGTATCTATACTAAGCTTGTTTATTCGTATATTCTCTCCTTTTATTGTCAATAATCCGAAGTTCTGTTTCGACTATTACCATTTGATCATCAAAACTAAGTACATCTTTTACCCCAGAAACATTTAATTTTTCTCTATTTTCTAAAAATATATTTTGAATTACATTAGTATTTATTTTTTTATCTTCTACCATATTATAAAAAGCCCCCTAACTTAAAAAAACCTTTATTTAAAGCTAATCTATATTATATATATGCTTTAAAATAAAGGTTTATGATAAATATTTATTTTTTATTTAAAAAATTTTTCATGTATGGTATTTACTGCATTTGGCGCATCCTCTATATCAACTAAAACTGATATTTTTATTTCGGATGTTGATATCATATGCATATTTATATTTTTTTCACATAAGGCTTCAAACATTTTTGAAGCAACTCCTGGTTTGTTAGCTATACCAACACCTACAATTGATACTTTAGATAAATTTTCTGCATGTATAATTTCTTTACAATTTAATTTATCTTTATTTGCATTTAATATTTTTAAAGTACGATTTAAGTCTGTCATTTTAACAGTAAATGTAATATTTTTAATAAATGTTTCTCCAAAAGCTTGAACTATAATATCTATATTAATATTATTTTCAGCAAGTAATTTAAATAGTTCATATGTTTTTCCAATTTTATTTTCTAATCCTACAATAGTTATTCTTGAAATATTGTCATCTTTTGCAACACCATTTATAACTAAATCTTCTAAAGGTTTTTCGTTAGAGATTAATGTACCAATATTGTTTTTTTCAAATGTTGATTTAACAAATATAGGTACATTATATTTTTTACCAATTTCAACACATCTATTATGAAGCACCTTAGCTCCTAAACTTGCAAGTTCAAGCATTTCATCATAAGATACTTTGTCTAATCTTTTTACATTTTTAACAAACCTAGGGTCTGCAGTATAAACTCCATCAACATCAGTATAAATATCACATCTATCAGCTTCAAAATTAGCTGCTAAAGCAACAGCAGTAGTATCTGAACCTCCTCTGCCAAGAGTAGTAATATTAAGGTTTTCGTCAACTCCTTGGAAACCAGCTACGATTACTATATTATCTGATGAAAGTAAATCTAATATTGTTGCTTTATGAATATATCTAATTCTGCTATTTCCAAATTCACTATTAGTTACAATAGGAACTTGCCATCCAGTTAAAGAAACTGCTTTATATCCTTTTTGATGTAATAACATAGCAAGTTTTGAAATAGTAATTTGTTCACCAGTAGATACTAAAACATCATGTTCTCTTCTTGATGGATTATCTGTTATTTCTTTTTCTTCTGAAATTAATCTATCAGTAGTTTTTCCCTGAGCTGAAACAACAACTATAACTTTATTTCCAGAAATTTTTTCAGCTATTATTTTTTGTGCAACTTGTTCTAGTTTTTCTGTATTTGCAACAGAACTTCCTCCAAATTTTTGTATAATTATTCCCATTTTGGAATACCTCGTTTATAAAAATATATAGTAAAATTTAATTAAATTTTGCTATTTATATATTATATTTCTAATTCTATAATAAAGTGAACAAAAATATAATAAGTTTTTATTTGAATATGATTATATATAAATATATTGTAAAAAGTCAAGTGATTTTTTTGCAAACAAATATTTGACATTTAAAAATTTTGTGTTATAATAAGTACATATGTTTGGTTGAAGGAGATAGAAATGGATATTTTAAATAAATTAAAAATTCTAGCAGATTCTGCTAAATATGATGCTTCATGTAGTTCTAGTGGAAGTAATCGAAAAAATAAAAATAATGGAATTGGAAATGGAAGTGTTGCTGGAATTTGCCATAGCTGGGCAGCAGATGGAAGATGTATTTCTCTTTTAAAAATATTATTTACTAATAGTTGTATTTATGATTGTAAATATTGTATAAATCGTTGTACTAATGATGTCAAAAGAGCTACATTTACCCCACAAGAAGTTGCAGATTTAACTATTAATTTTTATAAAAGAAATTATATTGAGGGTCTTTTTTTAAGTTCAGCTGTTATAAAATCTCCTGACTATACTATGGAATTATTAGTTAAAACAATTACAATTTTAAGAAATGAATATAATTTTAATGGTTATATTCATTGTAAAACTATACCTGGTTGTAGTCAAGAATTAATTGATAAATTAGGTATCTTAGTAGATAGACTTAGTATAAATATAGAACTTCCATCTAATGATAGCTTAAAATTATTAGCTCCTCAAAAAGAAAAAAATGATATTTTAAAACCAATGACTTATATTTCTAATAATATTAAAATAAATAAATTAGAAAAAAGTAAATTTAAACCTAATTTTGTTCCTGCTGGTCAAACTACTCAATTAATTGTTGGAGCTACTCCAGAAAGTGATTTAAAAATTTTAAAATTATCAGAAGGACTTTATAAAAAATTGTCTTTAAAGAGGGTTTATTATTCTGCATATGTGAGTATAAATAATGATAAGAACCTTCCTACCCTATCTTCTCCTCCAATGCTTCGTGAAAATAGATTGTATCAAGCAGACTGGTTACTTCGTTATTATGGATTTAAAGCTGATGAATTATTAGATGAAACCCATCCAAATTTTAATCATATATTAGATCCAAAATGTGATTGGGCTCTTAGAAATATTGATAAATTTCCTATTGAAATAAATAAAGCAGATTATTTTACTTTACTTAGAATACCTGGTATTGGTGTTATTTCTGCTAAAAAAATAATTAGAGCAAGGTGTGAATTTCTGTTAAACTTTGATGCCTTGAAAAAGCTTGGAGTTGTATTAAAAAGAGCAAAATATTTTATTACTTGTAAAGGAAAATATTATGATAAAGTTTATAAATTTAATCATAGTTTTATTGAAACTAATTTAGTATATCAAGAGAGAAATTCTATTTCCTTACCAGAATTTAACCAATTATCTATTTTTGATACTCTAAAACCTACAAAGGAGGATAAAATAAAATGTCTAACTGGAAACTTATAAATAAAACTTATCTATATGATGGTACATTATATGGCTTTTTAACTGTTGTGTTTAATAGTTATTTATCTAAAACTTTACCACAGAGAATTTTTTCACAAAATGATTATAATTTTAATTTTTTAGATAATCCTA
Organism: uncultured Clostridia bacterium; assembly: GCA_947642355.1. Classification (GTDB taxonomy): domain Bacteria; phylum Bacillota; class Clostridia; order TANB77; family CAG-508; genus Scatovivens. Next base: position 10,926 of record CANRSD010000034.1, on the reverse strand, counting down.
TTTTTATAGAAACAGATTTTGAAAAAGCTAAAAGGGTTTTTGATGCAATTGAAAAAAATATTGGTCATACTACTTTATATAACACATATTACGCTTTTCTTTGTTGTGATGAAAATAAAGAAATCAATTTACTTAAATATATCTGCAATGGTTTTGAAGTTGGCCCAAAGATTAATAATAGGCTTACAGTTCCATACGTATTTAAAGTAATGAATATGAAGAAAAAGTCTTTTGGAGAATGTCATAGATTTAAAGGATTACTTCGTTTTCAAGAAGTTCGGAAACAATTTATATTATGCTTCAATTCATCCAGATAATAATATTATTGAACCATTAGGTCATCATTTTATAAATAGATTAGTTAGTCAAAATTTTATAATAAATGATAAAAATAGAGATGTTTGTTTAATATATAATGGTAAAGAGTATCAAATAATAGATAGTACTAACCTAAAAATTCCTAATATTTCTGCTAATGAACAAAAATATCAGGAATTATGGAGACTATTTTTTAAAACAATAGCTATATCTGAAAGAAAAAATCCTAAATGTCAAATGCAATTTATGCCTAAAAAATATTGGAAAGATTTAATAGAAAATCCTTAAATTATTAAAAGGATATATTCTAGATATAACAAAATCATAGCTACTCCTTCTACTTTACTTATTGAATTTTTCTCTCCTATTTTATCAAATAAAAGTACAAGTATAGTTATAAATATAAGTAATATTATAGTAAAATTGAAACTTATAGAATAAGTAATAGGCTTTATTATACTAGTAGTTCCCAACACTAATAGTAAGTTAAATAAGTTTGAACCGAAGTATATTACCAAGAGCAACTAAGCTATTTCCTTTATATCCAGCTACAATTCCTGTTACAAGTTCTGGTAAACTTGTACCTATTGAAATTATAGTTAAAGCAATAACGCTTTCAGATATATTGAAATTTCTAGCTAAAGTAGTTGCACTATTTACAACAAAATCTCCACCAAATTTTAACCCTATTATTCCTAAAATTAAATACAAAATATTTTTTATAAAATTACTTTGTGTAGAAGTATTATCAATTTTTTCATTAGATTTTAACATTTTGTAAATTATATATATAATAAATATCGCAAATAATCCTAAAAGCATTAGTCCTTCTATTCTACTTATCTCTAAATTCATATTTCCAAATATTAATATTATAAACATACTAATTATTGTAAGTGGAAGTACAACAATTTTAGATTCGTCATCTATAGGTATTTTGTTAAATAAACTAGTTAATCCTAAAATTAACAATATGTTACATATACAACTTCCTAAGATATTTCCGATAGACATATCTGAATATCCTGAAATTGATGATTTTATACTTATCATTAATTCTGGTAAACTTGTACCTATTGATACTATTGTAAGTCCTACTATAATATCTGGAATATGAAATTTTTTTGCAATTCCGTGTACTACCAGCTATTAATATATCTGCACCTTTAATAAGCAAAAAAAATCCTAAAATAATAATTATTAAACTTTTCATAATAATATTATTTCAGGATTTTAGTAAGTTTATACTTAGATATATATTTTTACTTCTATACTTTCTTTAACTAATTTTTTAAATAAAATAGCATCATCTTTATTACCTATAACATCTCCATAATGAATTGGAATTGCAATTTGAGGTTCTATTGTATTTATAAGTGAAGCTGCTTCTTTAACATTCATAGTATAAATTCCACCAATTGGAACAAATGCAACATCGCAACTAACTGCTTTTGACTCTGGAGTAAGATCTGTATCTCCTGTAATGTAATAATGAACATCATTTATTTCTATATTATATCCGAACCCAGTTATTTTCTTTTGGGTGATATTGTTTTTCTATGTTATATGCTGGAATTGTTTCAAAGTTTATTCCTAATACTTCATAAAAATTATTAGGTTCAACAATTTTAATTTGTGTTTTATCAAAACCTAATTTTAGTGCTTTTAAAATGCAATCTTCTGTTGCAATTAAAATAGTATTATCTTTTTTTACTTTTAAAATATCTTCTTCTGAAAAATGGTCATAATGCGAATGTGTACAAAAAATAATATCTGCATCACAAGTTTTTTCTTTTATTTTATATGGGTCTATATATATAATAAGGTTTTTATTAATTTTTATACTACTATGATATAATACTTCTATTCCTGCTAACATTAAAATTCCCCCAAAATATTAAATATAATATATATATACCACATATTTTTTAATATTTCAATATAAAAATAAATATTTTGACTAAACATTTGAAAGATGTTATAATTTTCTTATTGAAACTTGCGGAAGCTTTTAATTATACAAGGAGATTTAATATGTTAAATTCCAAAAAATATGAAGAAATTGTGTTAGAAACTTTTATGGATGTTGTTTCCAAAGACTTATATTCTAAAGGATATCATCTTTGGAATGATGTGGAAGTCATTGTTTGGTTTGCGTCTGCTTATAAGAAACAAGTAATTTATAGGATACCCTCTATAAATTATGTAAATGTATTTAAATATAGCATCATTACAGCTATGACTTTTAAGTGCACATTATTAAATGCAAATTATTCTTATGCCTATGAGCAAACTTTTACTCCTGAAATTAATCTATGGTATAAAGTTGTAGAAGTATGCCCTAAATACAAGATTGAGGCAAATTTCTTAAATGAGAATGAAATCAAGTTTCTTTTAAGTTTTAACACATTAAAAAACTTTCCCCATTGTACATAAATTACAATGGGGATTTTTCTTATCTTTTTCTTCTTCTAACATTCCAAATAATAATTCCTATTAATATAAGTATTATTGGAACAGCAAAGATTATTGTTTTTACTATTAAGTCATCTGTTGTTGTTGAAATAAATGTTGAATAATGTGAAGCTTTTTTTACTGTTATTAAATTTTCTTGTTCTGCTAAATCAGCAAAACAATTTGCAGCAAAATTAGAATTTGCTCCATATTTTATAGGTGATGGAAGGTCTTCATCATTATCAGCCAAGAAAGATGCATTTCCTATTACTATAATATTTGAAGTCTTAGATGTAGATTCTTTTCCTTCTTCAGCTGGAATAGTCATTGTTCTAGTAAATTTAGCTGCTATTGTATGTTTTTTAGGGTCTATACCATCTGTGTTAAATCCATTTGACATATCTGATACAGCATAACATTTATCTGATGTATATAATAGTTCTTCATTTGAAACTTGTACATTATCTTCCTTAACACTGTTAATTACTAATCTTTGAGCCCATGGAATAACTGTTGTATATCCAGAATTAGATATTTCAGAAGATATTGCAGATTCTGTTGATGAATTTGGCATTAATATAGCTCTATATGATATTCCATTACTACTCATACAATTACTCAAATTTCCCTCTACTAAAACACCATATTCTATACTTACTCCATATAAATCTAAAACTTTTTGCCAATTAGTATAACTTGTAGAAGAATCTTTTTTTCTCATTGCAAAAAATATATTACCACCTCTAGAAATATATTCTTTTAAAACATTTACTTCACTTTCAGTAATATCAGATTCTGGACTTAATATTGTTAGTATATCACAATCATCTGGAATACTTGTAGCTGAAAGTAAATTTAAAGTATCACATTCATAAACTTGTGCTTCTAATATAGATGTTAATAATGTAAGATTATTAATAGTATATTCTCCATGACCTGTAGCTAAATATACTTTTATAGGGTCATCTGTAGAAACATTAAGTATAGCATTTGTTATTGTTTCTTCTGTTAAATCTATATCTTCATAAGCACCATTAATATAGTCTGAAGTTATAAATTGATAATCTGGATATAATGTAATATCTTTGTCCTCACATACTACTACCATTGCAGAATATCCATAACTACTTAATTGATATTTTGTAATTATGTCATAATGTGTTTCAGAAGAAACTAATTCATATTTTATATGATTATTAAATGCTGCATATTGTTTTACAAAATTTACATATTGTGAGTTTTCATCTAGTTTATATATATATATTGTTACATCTTTATTTAAATTTTCAAGTTGACTTTTAGATGTTTGAGTTAATGAATATAATTTATTTTCTGTTACATCTATTCTTGCTAAATCTTTTGAACTAGCCCAAATATTTAAAGCAATAAATGATGTAATTAAAATTATTATTAAAATCCATGTTCGAAATTTATTAGTGATAAACCCTTTTCTAAATTTTAGTGAGAACTTTTCAGCAAAAGTTGGTTTTTCATTTTGTATATTTGGATTTGTCACTTTTTGTAAAGCTTTTATATCTTGGTTTTCTTTTTTATTTTTCATTACTTTGACCTCCCTTTCCTATTTAACACTTTTTCTTCTTTGTAATACTATTATTGTAAGAAGTATAAATAAAATAGTAAAAGATACAAACATAACTACTTCATTTAAAGCAATAACTCCTGTTGGAAAATTATCAAACATTGCAATTAGTGAAAACATACTAAATATACTACTAACATTTGGTAAAAACCACATTGCAATGAAAACACCAATAGTTAATACACAAGCAACTATTTGATTTTCTGTAACACTTGATGCAAACATACCAAAAGATATATATGCACAACTAAGTAATAAAAATCCTAAAATTGTAACTCCAGCAACTTTTAAATCAGGTGATCCAAAATGGCATAAAATTGCTAAATGCATTAAAGTAAAAGCTAAAGTAATAACCATTATAATTACAGCTGCAAAAAATTTGCCTAAAACTATTGATGCTAAACTTCTAGGAGAAGTTAATAATAATTGTTCTGTACCATTTCTTCTTTCTTCTGAAAACATTCTCATTGTCAAAACTGGTACAACAAAAGTTAAAATAGTTGCAGCAGAATAAAATGCATATTGAAAAAATATATAATTACGTGCAAATACATCTATATAGAAAAATAAACTAAACATAAATATAAATAATCCAATAAATATATATCCTATTGGAGATAATAAATAACTTTTTAATTCCTTTTTTATAACTGCTAACATTATTTATCTCCTCCTTCTTTTTTCTTTTTTAATGTTTCTTTTTTTATTTCTTTCAATTCTTTTTTTTCTTGTTTTTCTTGTCTTAATTCTTCAAGTTCTTTTTTATATGCAATTTCTGAAATTTCTTTTTGGCTAAGATCTGGTCGATCTTCAATTAATTTAATAAATGCATCTTCAAGAGTTTGTTCTTCTTTTTTCATACCTAAGTTTAAAATGTTATTTTCTGTACATTTAACTGCAATTTCTTTTCTAATATTTTTGTCATCATTAACATTTTCATCTAATTCTAAATTATAAATTTTTGTTTGGTCATCATTTTCTTTTACTAATTTAATAGATTTTATATTTTTAAAATTATTAAATACTTTTTCAAATTTATTTTCAGTATCTTCAACAGTTATAGTCAATATTTGTTTTGTTTGTGTTGATTTTTCCAAATTTTCAGGAGTATCAATTGCAATTATTTCACCTTTATCAATAATAATTACTTTTTCACAAATTTGACTAACTTCTGATAATATGTGTGAACTTAAAATAACTGTATGATTTTTTTTAAATGACTTTATAAGTTCTCTTATTTCAATAACTTGTTTAGGGTCAAGACCTACAGTTGGCTCGTCCAAAATTAAAATTTCAGGATCTCCTACCAAAGCTCCTGCCATACTAACTCTTTGTTTAAAACCTCTTGATAAATTACGTGTTAACCTATTCCTTACTTTATCCAATCCTGCTTGCATTATAGCCTTTTCAACCATTTCCTTTTTGCTTTTTCTTGGTACTAATTTTAAATCTGCCATATAAGACACAAATTCTTTAACTGTTAAGTCAGAATATAATGGAACTCCTTCTGGCATATAACCAATTAGTTCTTTTACTTTTTTTGGTTTAACATCAATATCATAACCATTTACAATTATACTTCCAGAAGATGATTCTATAAAACCTGTAATCATATTCATTGTTGTAGTTTTTCCTGCACCATTACGTCCAAGAAAACCAACAATTTCTCCATCTTTGATATTAAAATTGATGTTTCTTACTGCATAAAAGTTACCATACTTTTTACTTACATTCTTAACTTCTATCAAAGTCTTTTCCTCCTTTATTTTTGAAAAAATTTCACAAACAATTTGTTTGTTTTTAAAATAATATATACTAAACCTTAAATAAATATTAAAGTTTATTAAACTAATTTAAAAATACCTGCTTTTATTTTAATACCTTGCTCTATAAACATTTTTTCATGTTCTGTTTCTATATTAATTTCAAATATAAGTTCTTTATGAAGGTCATATGTTTTTGAAACAGTTTTAAATCCTACTTCTTTAAAATATTCTAAACTTGCTTCAAACAATTCATCATCATCTGTTTTAAAATAAATTTCTCCTTTGGGATTTAAAAATTTCTTATAATCTTCAAGTCTTCTTGTATGAGTTAATCTTCTTTTATTATGTTTGGATTTAGGCCATGGATTACAAAAATTTATATATATTCTATCTATAATATCATTTTCATCAAATATATCCAGAATTTTTTCAGCATTTGCTCTAATTAATAATAAATTTTCTGGATTTTTATTTTCATATGCAATTTCTATATTCCTTTTAGATAATCCAAGCATTGCTTCTATCATATCTATTGCAATATAATTAATATCTGGATTTTGCTTAGCTAAAGTAGAAATAAAAATGCCTTTACCACAACCAATTTCAATATGAATTGGGTTTTTAGGATTTTTAAATCTACTTTTCCATGTTCCTATATAACCTATTTCAGGATTATCTATGTAAAAGTTAGCTTCACTTAATTCTTTTTCAGCCCATTTTTTTCTTCTAATTCTCATATTTTTTTCCTTTTCTAATGTGATGAATATGTATCACGTGCTATTTTTTCTCTACGAATTACTTCTCCATTTTGTTTAGTTACTCTATAAGAATCTACAACATAACCATTACTACCACTTAATGTTTTTCTTGGAATAGTTTTTATTATATTTGTTTCAATTGAAACATCATATTCATTATCAGTTTTAAGCCCATAAACAGAAATACTAGCTACTCCACCAGAAACAGAACTAACTATTTTTATTGGATAATTTCTAGAATTTTTAAATTTGAAATCTTGACTTCCATAAACTACAGTAGCATCTTTACCGAGGTTCAGCATATGATGGAACAAAAGAATGATTTCTTCTAACTGTAATTTCCAAATCAGATTTTATAACTGCATTATATAATGTAGTTACTATTTGACAAATTCCTCCACCTATACCATCTGTTACCATTCCATCTGAATATATTGCTGCATTTTTATATCCTTTTGCTTCAGTTCTAGGACCAACAACAGAATTAAAAGAAAAAGTTTCTCCTGGCATTAAAACTACTCCATTTATTTTATTAGATGCTAATGTCAAATTTGTAGTTCTATCTTTATTATTTACATATCTTGTTGAAAACGTACCTAATAAATCTGGAAATGCTTCCATTCCAAAATCATTAACTGTAATTTCAGGTTCTGTATATTGTAAATCAAATTTAAATTCTTCATTTGTTCCGTAAGCCGATTTACAGTATTTTTAACTTTTTCTATATCAAAATTTACTCCTCGTTGCTCTACATATATTGCATAAGGTTCAGTGGTATAATAAGCATTACTCATTTCTTTATATACTTCATTATGAATACTGTCTATATTTAAATCATTTGGATATGTAGTATATGTAGGAATAACAAAAATTGAATTATTGAAACTTAAATCTTGCAATCCTTCCAAAACTAATCTTTTAAGAGCTTCTTTATTTATTCCACTTCCAGTAGATCCAGTAGTAATTATTAATTTGTCATTATCTATATAATATGATGCTTGTCTTACTTGATCAGGAAGTGATATTTCTAGAAAATCCATATAATCTGTCAATGCTATTTCATTATATATAAGTACTGGTTCTATATTAATATTGTTTATTAATGTATTTATATAATCTTTAGCATTTTTAAAAAAATTACTTTTTCTTCCAATATTATATGCATAATTAACTGCTCTATCTACATCAAATCTTGCTTCAATTTGCTCAGTTTCTACATTATATTCATAATTTGAATATTTAAAAACAAGGTGATCTGACATATTTTCACTTAAATAATTATCTACTGCAATTATAGCTTCGTTTTTAGTCATTCCAGATACATTAACTCCTTTTATAAATATTCCAGGAGCAATTTCACCGACTTTTTTGAAAAGAAATATAAAAAACTACAATCCCAGCTATTATAATACCTAAAGATACTGCAATTAAAATTGCAAATATTAATATAATATTATTTTTTATTTTGTTCATATTTATCCATTCTTTCGTATTTTTCAGTAGCTTCTTTTATGAAAATTTTACTTCTATTACAATTGGCTTTAGTTAACTTGCAATGGTTATAACAACCCCTGCAAGTTAATTTACTTAAATATTCTTTTAATTCCATTTATTTACCTACTTTTCCAGCTACTACACTGTGATCTCCATCATTAGAATCATCAGCTTCTAATATAAATGCTGTTGGTATAGGTCTTGTTCTATGATCTCCTGACAATGTAGTTGGATCATTTATTAATCTGCTTCCACAAGTTAAACAAGTTGAAGTTCCACCATCTAAATTTGCTGCATTTATAGCTCCATATTGTAACATTATATTTTGAACATCTTTATATGTACCACCTCTACCGAAGAGTTCTACTTCCATCTAAAACTAAAAATAATACTATTCCATCAGCTCTTTGTCCGATTGCACTTCTTGGAGCATTTCCTCCCCCACCATTTCCTTGAATTTGTGAAGCTTGTCCATTTTTAATTAGTACTGGTCCAAAAGTAACAGCATCTCTAATTCCTTCAGATTGACATTGTTTTACAGAATATTTTCCCATTACTAATTTATTTTCTTTATTAAATCCAATTACATTATATTGTCCTAAAGCATTTGTAGATAAATATTTACCACCACTTACTGTAATACCATTTGGAGAACCACCATTTCCTTCTCCAGAATCATCTTTGAATCCACCAGCATTAATTCCTATATATGATTTACTTTGTTCAGAAATACTAGTTAAATATTGTCCACTTTTACCTAATTGATTTGAAGTTGCAACTGTAACTCTTGAAGGATCATAAATTGCAACTAAATAACCAGTATATTTGCTTCCTTCTATTTCAATTATTTTATAATCATTATTATTACTAGATTTTTCTAATATTTGACGTTCATATTCATTCTCATATGTAATTTGATTGTCTTTTGAATAGTCAACAATTTCAATCATATCAGTATTAGTACTATCTGCAACTTCTACAATTTTATTTCTATTTAAACAATCATTTATAGTTTCATTATCATAAAACCAAGTTGCAAAATACTGATGATTCATTGTTGTCATTGCAGTTGTAATAAGCCAATCCCTAAATCCTGCATATGGACCATATAATAAGAATAATCCTGTATAGCATCCTATTGTTCCAAGCATAAAAATAAATATTAAAAATTTTTTTAATTTTCTACCTTTTTTTCTTTCTTTTTTAGAACGTTTTAATTCTTCACGTTCTCCAATTATTTCTTTATCTATTGTAGTTCTCCTCAAGGAAATTACCTCCTACTTTTTAATATTTTGTTTTAAGTATTCTTGCATAAAGTTATTTAGTTCTCCATTCATAACTGCTTCCACATTTCCGAGTTTCACAATTTGTGCGATGATCTTTAACAAGTGTATATGGACAAAATACATATGAACGAATTTGACTTCCCCATGCAATATCTTTTTGTACACCTTTTAAATCTTCTATTTTTTCTTTGTTTTCTTTTTCTTTTAAATCTAATAGTTTTGATTTTAACATTCTCATTGCAGTTTCTTTATTCATTGTTTGAGAACGCTCAGACTGACAAGAAACAACTATTCCTGTAGGAATATGTGTAATTCTAACAGCTGAATCTGTTTTATTTATATGTTGTCCACCTGCGCCAGATGCTCTATAAGTATCAATTCTTAAATCTTCTGAATTTATATCTATTTGAACATCGTCTGTAATTTCTGGTAAAACTTCTACTGATGCAAAAGATGTATGCCTTCTTCCTCCACTATCAAATGGAGATATACGTACTAGTCTATGAACTCCCATTTCACTTCTCATATATCCATATGCATTTTCTCCAACAACTACTGCTGTAACACTTTTTATTCCAGCTTCTTCTCCATCTAAATAATCAAGTTCTTTTATTTCAAAACCATTAGAAGATGCCCACTTTGAATACATCCTATATAACATTTGAGCCCAATCTTGTGATTCTGTTCCACCCGCTCCTGGATGAAGTGTAATAATTGCATTATTAGTATCATATTTTCCAGATAGTAATGTTTCAAGCTCTAATTTCTCTATTTTTTGAGTAAATTCATTAGTTTGTTTTAATAAATCTTTTGATAAATCTTCATCAAATTCTTCTAATATTAATTTATTTAATTGAATTAAATTATCTAAATTGGATTCAATTGATTTAAAATTACCAATTTTTCTTTCAAGAGATTTAATTTTTGCACATATTTTATTTGAATTTTCTATATTATTCCAAAATCCATCTTCTAAAGTTTTTTCTTTTAAAATGTTAAGTTCATCTTCAAGAGAAGAAATAGCTAGTGTTTCTTTAAGAGTTTGAAGTTTAACAATTAATGAATTCAAAATCTTTAGATTTTCTTCAAGTTCTAACATATTTCCTCCTTAATTTATTTTCATACATCGTCATTATATAACATTCATATATTTTTTTCAACTACTTACTATTATTTATTTTAAGTTTTAAAATAAGGTGAATTGTAAAAGTAACTTCCAAAAGAAAAGGTAAATTCCAAATGTAAGAGAA
>CANRSD010000033.1 GCA_947642355.1 uncultured Clostridia bacterium | reverse complement strand
ATGTGTATTTATTTAAAAATATTGAAGGTAATTTTGAGTATGTTCCAGCAGTTGGAGGAGCAGTGGGACGAGGGGGAATATGTTATTTTGATAATTCAAACCATATTTATGGAGGAGGTGGAGCAGGAAATCTAGGAGGTTCTGTATGGAGCAGATAATGGCACTGGTGGATTGCTTTGTATTTTTTGTTCATTGTCTAATGAATTAGTAATTTTAAATTCTTTAGGAGGAAATGGAGGTTCTGGAAATATTAATGTTGGAAGTATTATATCTTCTATATATGTTCCACTTACATTTAAATAAATTTATATTTATCAAAAGTAGGAGTACTGGATTGTTATTCAGTACTCTTTTTACATTATAGAAAATTAATAAAAAATTAATAATTTTTATAAAAAGTACTGTTAAATTTTAAAAAGTATGATAGAATATGTGCATAAAATTTTAAATATAAATTTAAAGGAGAATATTTTATGTCAGATTTAAGTAATGTAGAAGAAAAAATGCAAAAAACAGTAAGTGTTTTTAGTGAGCAATTATCAGAAGTAAGGGCTGGGAGAGCTAATCCTGCTATTTTAAATAAAATAAATATTTCATATTATGGAGTTACAACACCAATTAATCAAGTAGCTGGAATTTCAGTTCCAGAAGCAAGATTGATAGTGATTCAACCTTGGGATATTAGTATGTTAAAAGAAATTGAAAAAGCAATTTTAGCCTCTGATATTGGTATAAATCCAAATAATGATGGAAAAGTTATTAGACTTAATTTTCCAGAGCTTACAGAGGAAAAAAGAAAAGATTTAGTAAAGGAAATTAAGAAAACAGCTGAGGATGCTAGAGTTGCTGTTCGTTCTGTAAGACGTGAAGGAATGGATAAAATTAAAAACTTAAATAAAGAATCTGTTATAACAGAAGATGAATTAAGAGCAGATGAAGATGCTATCCAGAAATTAACAGATAAATATATTGCAGAAGTAGATAAATTATTAGAAAATAAGGAAAAAGAAGTTATGAGTATATAATCTAAAGGAAGGAATAATTTATGGGAGAAGACTTACCAAATCATATTGGCATTATTATGGATGGAAATAGAAGATGGGCTAAAGCTCATAATTTACCGAAAAAATTAGGACATAGAGAGGGAGCAAAAACTCTTGAAAAAATAGTTAAATATGCAAATAAAATTGGATTAAAATATCTTACAGTTTATGCATTTTCAACTGAAAATTGGAAAAGGGAAGATGATGAAGTAAACAGTCTTATGATGCTTCTAAAAAATTATTTAGATGAATATTCTAAAAAAGCAACTACTGAAAATATTAAAATAAGAATATTTGGAGATATTACAGCATTTAATGAAGATTTACAAAAAAGTATTAATGAAGCAATATTCAATACTAAAGAAAATACAGGTATTTCTTTTAATATATGTTTAAATTATGGAGGAAGAGATGAAATATTAAATGCTACAAAAAGAATTGCACAAAAAGCTAAAGAAGGTATTTTAGATATCAATGATATAACAGAAAAGAACTTTGAAGATTATTTGTATACATCAGAAGTACCTGATGTTGATTTAATAGTAAGAACAAGTGGAGAGATTAGATTAAGTGGATTTATGCTTTGGAAAATGGTATATTCTGAATTTATATTTTTAGAAAAAAATTGGCCAGATTTTAATGAAAAAGACTTAGATGAATGTATTACAATATTTAAAGAGAGAAATAGAAGAATAGGAAAATAAATAAAAAGGAGATACATATGAATATAAAAAGAATATTAACAGCACTTATAGGGCTTCCAATAGTAATTTTAATATTTATATTAGGAAATAAATATGTAATAGATATTTTAGTTTCTATAATTGCTTGTATAGCAATATATGAGTATTTTAAATGTTGTAGTAAAGAAGTGAAGAAGATTTCTTGGATTGGATATGTACTTGCTATATCTATTTCTTTAATACATATTTTAAGTATAAAAGCAATATTGTTATTTTTGTGTATAGGAATTCCTACAATATTATTGACATTATTCTTACATATTATAGTAACTGATATGAAAGTAACTTTTAAAGATATAGTATTTTCATTTTTTGGAATAATGTATATAATATCTTTTATTATTTTTATTCCATTGATATATGGTATGGAAAATTCACTTTCAGTAGCAATATTTAAAGGAACAGATACATTAGAGATATACAAAAATAATAGTGTAAATGGAAAGTATTTGATTTGGTATTTAATGTTAACAGCTTGGGGAACAGATGTATTTGCGTATATAATTGGAAAATATTTTGGAAAACATAAATTTAGTAAAGTTAGTCCAAATAAGACTATCGAAGGTTGTATAAGTGGTGTAGTTGGTGCGGTTATATTAACACTTGTTTATACATATATATTGAATAACTATGTGGATTTTGAATTAGCTTATGGAACTATGGCTATAATAGGAATTATACTTAGTATAATTGGGCAAATTGGAGATTTTGCAGCATCTTCAGTTAAAAGATATTTTGAAGTTAAAGATTTTAGTGAAATTTTTCCAGGACATGGTGGAATGATAGATAGAATTGATAGTGTAATGTTTATTGCACCATTTGCATTTTGTTTATTTTCATTTTTTCTATAAATAATATAAGGAGGTCTAAAATTGGGCTTTATTATAGGTGCTATTAAAATAATATTTTTATTAGGATTTCTTGTTTTAATACATGAAGCTGGACATTTTTTTATGGCAAGAAAATGTAGAGTAAAGGTAAGGGAATTTTCCATTGGATTTGGAAAAGAATTATGGTCAAAACAAGGAAAAGAAACTAAATATACGATTAGAATGATACCACTTGGTGGATTTGTAAATATGCTTGGTGAAGAAGAAAGGGCAGATGAAGAAGGATCATTTAATAAGGCATCTGTAGGTAAAAGGATATTAATAGTTGCAGCAGGAGCCATTGTAAATATAGTATTTGGAATATTAGTATTTTTTATATTAGCAAGTATAGTAAATAAAAGTGTAGTTGATGGATTAATTGTAACTAAAAATTATTTGATAAATATTAGTCAAAGTTTAATAATGCTTGTAACAGGAAAAGCAGGAAGTGCAGGGGAGGTAGTTGGGCCAGTTGGAATTTCACAGATGATAGTAGGTACAAATACAATTATAGACTTTGTATATTTACTTAGTATGATTTCAATTTCTTTGGGAATAACTAATTTGCTTCCTATACCTGCTTTAGATGGTGGAAAAATTTTAATCTTAATTATAGAATTAATTAGAAAGAAACAAATGGAAGAAAAAACAGAGTTAACAATTACAAGTATGCGGATTATTGTTACTATTAACTATTGCAGTTATAGTTACAGCAAAAGATATTATAAGAATAATATAAGAGGTATAATATGGAAAAAGATAAAGAAGAATTATTAAGAATTAGAAAAAAATATTCTTTTAAATATGCTTTAACTGCAAATATGTTTGAATTATATATTTTCTATATAATACTTATTTTATTTTCATTTTATATGAATAATATTATGTATGGTATAGTGTTTACAGTACTAATATTAATAGTAGCAATTTTTATATTAATATGGCAAAAAAATAGTGTAAAAGAAACATATTTGTCTTTTTACTCTACTAAAGTTGTATATAAAAGAAAATTTTTATTTACTTATAAAGAAAAGATATTAGAATATGATGAAATAAAAGATATAGTGTTTGTACAAGGAACAAATATGATAACACGTATTTTTCAGAAAGCCTTTCATATGGGAAATATATATATATATCCTAAAAAAGGAAATATATTTACAAATGGAATGCAACTTGAAAATGTAGCATGTATTGAAAAGGTTATTGAAGATGTAAAAAATATAGCTGGAGATAAAATAAAATAATGGACAAGTATATAAAAGAAGTATTCAAAGATTTTGAAATTAATAGTAATATAGTAGATGCTCAAATTGAGAATATTAATTTATATAAAAAATTAAATAGATTACAAGTAGATATAAAATCATATAAACCTATTAAAATAGATGAAATAGGCAAATTTGAAAGTTATCTACAAAATAGATTTAATATAGAAAAAGCTTTAACAAACATAAAATATGAAAATGTAGAAATTGAGCAGAATATTGAAGAAAATTGGAATAATATAATTTCATATGTAACTGCAAAAGAACCTTTTAGCAAAGCTATTTTAACTAATAGTACAATTTCAATTGATGAGCAAAGTGTTGATGTAAATTTGAAAATGAAAGGTTCTGAATTTTTATGCTCTAAAAAGTTTGATAAAGGACTAGAGCATTTGCTTCAAAATGTTTATAATAGTAAATATACAGTTAAGATTGTAGATAACTTGGATGATGAATATTATAAAAATATAGAAAAGTCTCTTATAGAAGAAGAGAAAAAAGCAATTCAAAAAGCTAATCAAGAGGCATTAGAAGCAATACATAAAATGCAAGTTGCATCTCAAGATGCAGAGATTGAAGCAATGGTAGCTGCTGAGAATGGAGGAAAATCAGCAAATATTGGATTTGGACCTAAAGCTCAAAATCAAAGTTTTGGAGGAGCTTCAAAAGAATTACCACCAGGAATGATTTTTGGTCGTTCTTCAAAAATAAAAGGAAGTCCTATAAAAATTAATGATATTTCAACAGATACAGAAGATGTTGTAATTTCTGGAGAAGTTATAAGAGTTGATTCAAATGAGATGAGATCAAAACCAGATAAAGCAATATTAATTTTTGATGTATATGATGGAACAAGTACAATAACTTGTAAAGCATTTGTAGAAAAAGTTAAACTTAAGGATTATATAAAAAAATTAGATGGAAAAGGTGTAAAAATAGATGGGGTTGCAAGATATGATAATTTTGCGAAAGAAATTACTGTAATGGCAAACTCCATTTTTGAAGGTCCAGGATTACAAAAAGTAAAAAGAATGGATGAAAGCGAAGTAAAAAGAGTTGAGCTTCATATGCATACTCAGATGAGCCAAATGGATGCAGTAACTTCTTGTACAGATTTAATAAAAAGAGCAATTTCATGGGGGTGGAAATCGATAGCAATTACAGATCATGGAGTTGTACAAAGCTTTCCAGATGCACATAAGCTTTTAGAAAAAGGTGGAACAGATATAAAAATTTTATATGGTGTTGAAGCATATTTTGTTCCAGATAAAGATCCTTGTGTATTTAATTCTAAAGGACAAGATATAGATACAGAATATTGTGTACTTGATTTAGAAACAACAGGTATATCATTTATTACAGAAAAGATTACTGAGGTTGGAATTATAAAAATAAGAAATGGAGAAATAGTAGATACTTTTGAGACTTTTGTAAATCCAGAAAAACATATACCAGAACAAGTACAAGAGATAACACATATTACAGATGATATGGTAAAAGATAGTGAAACTATAGATAAAATATTGCCAAAAATAATTGAGTTCATTGGAGATAGTGTTGTTGTAACACATAATACAGATTTTGATGTTTCTTATTTAAAATATAATTATGAAAAATATGGATATAAATTTGAAAATACATATTTGGATACTTTAAGGTTAGCAAAAGCAATGTTTCCTGAATATAAGAGATATAAATTAGGACTTATTGCAGATCATTTAGGAATAACAGTTGAAGTAGCACATAGAGCTTTAGATGATGTAAAAACTTTAGTTGCTGTTTTTAATAAAATGATTGAAAATGCAAAAAATAGAAATGCAAAAACAATTGATGATTTTAATAATAAATATGAAACTAGTTTTAAAAATTTACCATCATATCATATGATAATTTTAGCTAAAAACTATGTAGGGCTAAAAAATTTATATAAGCTTGTTTCATATGCACATTTGAATTATTTTTATAAAAAACCTAGAATTTTAAAAAGTATATTAAACAAGTATAGAGAAGGATTAATAATTGGAAGTGCTTGTGAGGCTGGAGAACTTTATAGAGCAGTTTTAGAAGGAAAACCAGAAGAAGAAATTGAGGCTATTGCTTCATATTATGATTATTTAGAAATTCAACCACTTGGAAATAATGAATATTTAAAAAGGACAGGTAGAGTTGAAGATGATGAGGCATTAAGAAATATAAATAGAAAAATTGTAGAACTTGGAGATAAGCTTGGAAAGCCTACAGTTGCAACCTGCGATGTACATTTTATGGATCCACAAGATGAAATTTATAGACGTATTTTGCAAGCAGGTCAAAAATATGATGATGCAGATATGCAAGCTCCTTTATATTTAAGAACAACAGAAGAGATGCTTGAAGAATTTAGTTACTTAGGAGAAGAAAAGGCTTATGAAGTAGTAGTAACAAATACTAATTTGATAGCAGATATGTGTGAGAAAATTAAACCAATTTCAGGAGAAAAATGTCCACCTCATATTCCTGGTTGTGAACAAACCATAAAAGATATAGCTTATGAAAAAGCACATAGATTATATGGAGAGGTTTTACCTGATATTGTTCAAGAAAGACTTGATAAAGAATTGGACTCTATTATAAAAAATGGATTTTCAGTTATGTATATTATTGCACAAAAATTAGTTTGGAAGTCTAATGAAGATGGATATATAGTAGGCTCTAGAGGTTCTGTCGGGTCATCATTTGTTGCAAATATGACAGGTATTACAGAAGTAAATTCTCTACAAGCTCATTATAGATGTCCTAATTGCAAATATTCTGATTTTTCAGATTATGGAGTAAAAAATGGATTTGATTTACCAGATAAAGATTGTCCTAAATGTGGTCATAAGTTAGATAAAGATGGAATGGATATACCATTTGAAACATTTTTAGGATTTAATCGGAGATAAAGAACCAGATATTGACTTGAATTTTTCAGGAGAATATCAAGCAAAAGCTCATAAATATACAGAAGTAATTTTTGGGAAAGGTACAACATTTAAAGCTGGGACAGTAGGTACAGTGGCTGATAAAACAGCTTTTGGATATGTAAAAAATTATTATGAAGAAAGACATATTCCAGTGTCATCAGCAGAAATTGTAAGAATTTCAAAGGGGTGTACAGGAATAAAAAGAACTACAGGCCAACATCCAGGAGGAATTATAGTAGTTCCAAAGGGACGAGAGATTTTCGAGTTTACACCTGTTCAACATCCAGCAGATGATCCTAATTCAGATATTATAACAACACATTTTGATTATCACTCAATTGACCAAAACTTACTTAAACTAGATATTCTGGGTCATGACGATCCTACTGTTATTAGAATGCTTCATGATATAACTGGAATTGATCCTACTAAAATACCATTAGATGATAAAGAAACTATGAGTATATTTTCTTCAACAGAGGCTTTAGGAGTTACTCCAGAACAGATAAATTCAGAGGTTCGGAAGCTTTGGAATACCAGAATTTGGTACAAAGTTTGTTCGTGGAATGCTTGTTGAAACTAAACCTAGTACGTTTAATGAACTTATAAGTATTTCAGGTTTGTCACATGGTACAGATGTATGGTTAAATAATGCACAAGATTTAATACATAAAGGAATAGTTACTTTAAATGATGCTATTTGTTGTAGAGATGATATAATGATTTATCTAATAAAAAAAGGTTTACCACCAAACCCTGCATTTAAAATTATGGAAACGGTACGTAAAGGTAAAGCTTTGAAAGATCCAGAAAAATGGGCTGAGTATGTATCACTTATGAAAGAACATGATGTTCCAGATTGGTATATAAAGTCTTGTGAAACAATTAAATATATGTTTCCTAAAGCTCATGCTGCTGCATATGTTACTAATGCATTTAGAATTGCTTGGTTTAAGGTTCATGAGCCTTTAGCATATTATGCAGCATATTTTTCAATTAGGGCAGACGAATTTGACAGTGAATATATGATTTTTGGAAAAGAAAAAGTTAGAAACAAAATGAAGGAAATAGATTTAGCAGGAAATAGTGCATCGCCAAAGGATAAGAATATGTATTCAATTTTAGAAATTGTTTTAGAGATGTATGAAAGAGGATTTAACTTTTTAGAAGTTGATTTATATAAATCTCATAGTACAAAATTTTTAGTAGAAGATGGGGGGATAAGACCACCATTAAATAGTATACCAGGTCTTGGAACGGTTGCAGCAGAAGGAATATATAGAGCTGGACATGAAGGAGAATTTGAATGTATTGATGATATGCAAATGCGTTCTAAAGTTGGCAAATCTGTTGTAGAGTTATTACAGAAATTTGGTTGTTTAAAAGGGATGACACAAAGTAATCAAATGTCATTGTTTGTGTAGAGAAAGAGGAAAAGATATGGAAGAGTATGTATGGCAAACTCCAGAAGGACATAGAACTATAATTATATATTTTATAGTTATTAATTTAATAGGAATTTTAGCTATGGCACTTGATAAATACAAAGCTAAAAAAGGATATTGGAGAATTTCTGAACATGCATTATTTATTATTACACTTCTTCGGAGGAGGAGTAGGGACTATTTTGGGAATGTATAAGTTTAGACATAAAACAAAAAAAATGAAATTTATAATAGGTTTTCCTACTATTTTAATACTTGAAATAATATTAATTATATACTTAATTTTTAAAGGTGTATTTTAAATATTTTTGACAAAAACAAAAAAATGTTTGACAAAGCATTTGTTTTGTGATAAGATGTTCGCATAAAGAAAAGTGGAAATATATTTTTCCATAGATTTAAAAATGGGAGAGTTTATTATGGGAAGAAAAAAAGATCCAGATTCATTAAATAAAAGAGAAAAAGCTATATTAAAATTTATTGAAAAAGAAGTAGTAGCAAACGGTTATCCACCTTCTGTTAGAGAAATTGGAAAAGCTGTTGGTTTAAAGTCAACTGCTACAGTTCATGGATATATTGCAAAATTAGAAGAAAAAGGATATATAAAGAAGGAACAACAAAAAGGTAGAACACTTAAACTATTAAAAGGTGGAATTGTAAATCAAACTACTATACAACCAGAAAAACCGATATATAATGGTAAAGAAATGGTTGATGTACCTGTTATAGGAAAAATAACAGCAGGAGAACCAATACTTGCATTTGAAAATGTTACAGATACATTTCCGATTCCATTAGATTTTGTTCGGAAATAGTGATAGCTTTATGCTTGTGGTTAGAGGCGAAAGTATGATAGAAGCTGGAATTTTGAGTGGAGATTATATATTAGTTAGAAAACAAAGTACTGCTGAAAATGGAGAAATAGTGGTAGCTTTAATAGAAGATGAAGCAACAGTAAAAACTTTTTATAAAGAAAAAGATCATATTAGGCTTCAACCAGAAAATCAAACAATGGACCCAATAATAGTTCCAGATTGTGAGATTTTGGGAAAAGTAATTGGTGTATTTAGAAAGATGTAAAAAATTATAATAGATGGCTTTTAGCCATCTATTTAAGTTCTACTATGGTTACACCCATTTCACCTTCACCAAAAGTTCCAAGTCTATAAGATTTTACATGTGGATGTGTTTTTAAGAATATATGTATTCCTTTTCTTAAAGCACCAGTTCCTTTTCCATGAACAATTCTTATATTGTCTAATCCATTTAAAGCACAAGTGTCCAAATATTTATCAATTGAAAAACAGGCATCTTCAACATTTTGACCTAATACATTTATTTCAGGGGAGATTGATTTTACTTTAAATTCTCTTTTTATACTACTTATATTTTGAACTGTATTATCATTAGGTTTATTTTTACTTAAATATAATTCATTTATTTTAAATGTAGTTTTAATAATACCAATTTGAAGCATAACAGAGTCATTATTTATTTTTAATATAGTTCCATTTTGATTTAATTTAGGAACAAAAACTTCCATATTAATTTTTAAATCTTCTTTTTTTAGTTTAGGCATATCAATATTGTTAGCTTGGTTAGTTGATAAATTTTTAATTTTTGTATTTAATTTTTTTCTAGTTTCATTTGCTTCTTTAGATGATTTTGTATTTTCTAAAGTTTTTATTATAGAATCAGCTTCTTCTTTTGCTTCTATTAAAATATTATTAGCTTTTTCTTTTGCATTTTGTATAATAGTTCGTTCTTTTGATGTAATATCTTGATATTTTAAATCTAATTGTTCTTTTATTTCTTTTGAAGTTTTAGAATTTTCTAATATAATATTTTTTTCTTTTTCAATAATTCGTTTATCTTCATAAATTTCTTTTAGTAATTCTTCAATGTGAATATTATTATCAGTTAGTTTTTCTTTAGCTCTATTGATAATCTTTTCTGAAATTCCAAGTTTTTTACTTATAGCAAATGCGTTACTTGTACCAGGGATACCAATTAATAATTTGTATGTAGGAGATAGTGAGTTTAAATCAAATTCAACACATGCATTTTCAAAGCCTTTATTAGATATAGCAAAATGTTTTAATTCTGGATAATGAGTTGTAGATATACAAAGGGCATTTATACTTTGAAGTTCTTCTAAAATACTGATAGCAAGATTTGCACCTTCAACTGGATCTGTTCCAGAACCTAATTCATCTAGTAAAACTAAACTATTAGATGTTACATTTTTTAAAATTTTTGAAATATTAATCATGTGAGATGAGAATGTACTAAGAGAGTCTTGAATGCTTTGCTCATCTCCAATATCTGCAAAAATATTATCAAAAATGAAAATACTACTACCTTCTTTGGCAGGAATATGAAGTCCACACATGGCCATTAAAACAAGTAGGCCAGCAGTTTTTAGAGTTACAGTTTTGCCACCAGTATTAGGGCCAGTAATAATTAAAGATGTGAAGTCATTTCCTAAATATATATTATTTTTTATAGCAATATTTTTATCAATTAGAGGATGCCAGGCATTAAGTAATTTAATTTGTTTATTACTAGATATTAAAGCTTGGTTTGCATCTAAGAATTGTGAATATTTTGCTTTAGCAAAAATAAAGTCAATTAATCCAATAAGATTACTATTATTTTCAAGTTCATTTGTAAGATCAAAAAATAGAGAAGATAGCTTTTGTAATATTTTTTGTATTTCTAAGTTTTCATCAATTTTTAAATTATTTATATCATTATTTAAATCAAATACACTAATAGGTTCAATGAATAAAGTTGAACCACTACTAGATGTATCATGAATAAATCCTTTTACATCTGAACGATATTCACTTTTAATAGGTAAAACAAACCTATCATTTCTAACTGTAATAATAGGGTCTTGAATATATTTTTGATGTAACATTCCATTTAATTTTAATCTTATTTCTTGTTCTTTGTTTTTTATATTTTTTCTAATTCCGTAATAATATTGAAGAAGCATTATCAGCAATAGTATTTTCATCTAAAATACTATTAAAGATGTTTTTTTCAATATTTTGATTTGTATAGAGGTTTTCGAATAAAGCTTTTAAAGCACAAAATTTACTCATATCAATTTCAGTATTATTGAAATATTCTTTTAAGTTTCTAGATATTTTTAAAATATTTGCTAAATCTAAAAGATACTTACTAGATAAACTAGAATAACTTTTTAAAGCTTTTAGATGTGGAATAATATTTTCTATTTCATAAATAGGTAAATTTCCTTTTCTATAAATTAAATTAGAAGCTTCAGTTGTTTGAGTTCCGAGCTTTTTCAATTTCACTTTTTTGTGTATATGGTATTAAATTAGAAGCTATATTTTTACCAATAAAAGTTATAGCAAATTCCTTTAAAATTTCTTTTATTTTATTAAATTCTAATTTTTCAAAATAATTCGTCTTCATAAAAAAAGTATAACACAAAAATTATTATAAGTAAACAGAGTTATATGATAGATATTGATAAACTAAGATGTATATGATAAAATGTAAACATTATATAGATTAGGAGTATATATGGAAGAATTAATAGATATTCATTTGAATAATGGTTTATATGTGGCATCTAAGATTTTAAATAAAGATTATGACATTTATTATAGTGATATAATTGATGATGAATATTGGAATTTTGCATATATAAAAAATAATAATATAAACTTAAATAAAATATTTATAGACATAAAAAATAAAATGGAGAAATTAAATAGAGATCCAATAGTATATATTACTTCAAATATGATGAATGAAAGTTTGGAAAAGCAAATTGAAAATAGTAGGTTGCAAATAATGTATACGGATGTATGGATGATATTGGAAAATTTTGAACAGTTTGAACTATATAAAAGCAAAATAGATTTTTCTTTAGATATAGTAAATGAATATTCGAAAGAAAAGTTTATACAAGCAATAATGGATGGTTTTGCAGGAAATAATCCAGAAGATCCATATAATGATTTATCAGATGGATATAGAATTGCTTTAAATAAAAGTTTTTTGATTAATCAAAAAGAATATAAAATATTACATTACTTAGGAACATTTGAAAATGATGCTATATCAACAGCAACAGTTATTTATAAAGGTAGAAATGCTATTATATATAATGTTACAACAAATAAGAAATATCAAAGGCAAGGAATATGCAAAAAAATGATGTCAGAAATAATAAGTAATTTAAATAAATTAGGAGTAGAAACAGTTTGTCTGCAAACAGAGCAAGGATTTTATACTGAACAAGTTTATAAAAGCATGGGATTTAAAGAAGTTATGTTAGGAAAAGCATATATGGAGGAATAAAATGTTTATAATAGCTCAAGTTTTTGGAGTGTTAGTAATTTGTTTTCAGCTGTAAACTTTATTTTATTAGCAGGATATAGTGGTGCAATTATTTGTATATTTGCAATAATTCAAACAGTTATAAATAATTTTTTTGAGAGAAAAGAAGAGAAAGTTCCAAAATATGTAGTAGGAATATATATAATTATATCAATTATTTGTGGATTAATTACATATAAAAAGTTAATAGATATTTTATCAGTTATTTGTTCAATATTGTATACAATGTCTATATTGCAATCTAAGGAAAAAAATATAAGAAAATTATCTTTAATAAATATTCTTTTATGGATAGTATATGATATTATATCAAAAGCGTATACAGCAGCTATTTCAGACATTTCAATGACTATTTCTACTTTAATAGGAATGTATAGATATGATTATAGAAAGGAGTTAAATTAATATGAAATATATAGGAGAAAAAATAGAAGATAAAGAATATGAAATAAGAAGAACAGCATATGCTTTAGTATTTAATGATAAAGGAGAACTTGCGGTAGAATATATAAAAAAATACAGTATGTATAATTTGATTGGTGGAGCAGTTGAAGGTAATGAAACAACAGAAGAAACAGTACTAAGAGAATGCAAGGAAGAAATAGGACATACATTAAATAATATTAAGTATGTTTGTGATTTAGGATGTTATTATTATTTTGATATTTTAGATAAATATGAATTGAGTATAATGGACTTTTATAAAGCTAATATGGGGGAAAAAGTCTGTGAACCAATAGAAGAAGATAATGAGTTAGTATGGGTAAATCCAGAAGAGATAGTGGATAAAATGTATTTTGAATATCATAGATATATAATAAAAGAATATTTAGAAAATAGAATTTAAGGAATTTTAATTATGAGTTTAGTAAATATAGTTAATGAATTAGTAGTGGATAATGTAAAAAAGTCATCTAATTTTTATAAAGAAAATTTTGGGTTTGAAATAGAGTTTGTAGATGGAGACCCCATAGTATGGATGCAAATGAAAAATGGAAATGTAAGAATAATGCTTGAGGAATATAGTAAAGTCTGAGAAGAAATAAGAGGATTTCCTATAAAAAATAATGCTAGTAATTTAATTAAGTTTAAGTATGACAATGAGAGTGAAGTAAAAAATATATATGAAAAATTAAAGAAAAATAATGTGTTAATTTTTATGGAAATAAAGAAAACAGATTATGAAACAATTGAATTTGGAGCTTATGATATAGATAAAAATATGATTATAGTGTCAACATAGAAGGAGAAAAACTAAATGTTAAAAAATTTAAGTTATTTTTTGAAAAGATAAATTTGGATTATACAAATTATGAAATAGCTAATAGATTATTTCAGGAAGGGCTATCTAAATCTTCTGCATTAATTGAAGGAGCAGAAGATGTAATAAAATATTTATATCAAAAAGGATATAAATTATATGTAGTTACAAATGGGTTAGTTAAATTGCAAAAGCCCAGAATAATAAATACAGGGATAGGCAAATTTATTTCAGATATTATAGTATCAGAAGAGATAGGAGTTTCTAAGCCAGATCCACAAATCTTTCGTATTTTATTAGAAAGAATAAAGTTAAAATCTGAAGAAGTAGTAATGATAGGTGATAGTATCAAAAAGGATTTAAAAGGTGCAAAAGATATCGAAATAAGAACAATTTGGTATAATCCAGATAATAAAATTAATGACACTAATATAATTCCAAATTATAAAATAGGAGATTTAGAAGATTTAAAAAATATGCTTTAAGTAAAAGGAGAAAATATGGAATATTTTGATGTTTTGAATAAATATGGTGAATTTATAGGAAAAATAGAGACAAGAGAAAAATGTCATAAAGAAGGTCTATGGCATAGAGCAGTATATGTTTTTATATTTAACAAAAATGGGGATGTTTTGCTCCAAAAAAGGAGTTCTAATAAAAGAGTATGGCCTAATTTATGGGATGTTACTGCTGGAGGACATGTGTTATCAGGTGAATTTGGTAGGCAAGCTTTAACAAGAGAAATTAAAGAAGAATTAGGATTAAATATAGATGAAAATGAATTAAAATATTTAGTTGGTTCAAAATCTACAAATATTAAAGGAGATATACTAGATAATATTTTTAATGAATGTTACATACTTACAAAAGATATAGATGTTTCAAAAATTAGCATGCAGGAAGAGGAAGTCTCAGATATTAAATGGTTTACTAGAGATGAAATTTTGAATAGAATTGAAAATAATTATGATGGACTTACTTTAAAGATGGGACCTTGGAACTTCTTGAAAAAATATTATGAAGTATATGGAGATAAATATGAAAAAGTTTAATGTAATAGTAGTTTACAATAATTTAGAAGATAAATTATTGTAAAATGTGGAGGTAAATATGAAAAATTATTTTATAATACATGGGTCATTTAGTAGTCCATATTCAAATTGGTTTTGCTGGTTACATGATTTTATAACTGGAGATTGTTCAGGACAAGTGTATGTTCCAGATTTTCCAATTGGTGTAGGATATCAAAATTATGAGAATTGGAGTAAATTACTAAAGTATTATTTTGACTTAGGATTAATAAATGAAAATACAACAATAATAGCTCATAGTATTGCACCAGTATTTGTTTCAAAGTTTTTGGTGGAAAATAATATAAATATATCTAAATTAATATCTGTTTGTGGATTTAATAATTATTTAGGAATAAATGAAGAATATGATAATGTAAATAAATCAATGTTTTTTGATAATTTACAAGATGTAAAAAGATATGTTAAAGAAATAATATGTTTTTATTCAGATAATGATCCATATGTTAATTTAGAAGCAGAGAAAGAATTTGCAAATACAATTACTGATAAATCAATTTTGCTTCCAAAAGCTGGTCATATAAATAGTGAAAGTGGATATGATATATTTGAAGATATTGTAAGTTATTTGTAGGGATATAAAAAATAAAGTATAAAAATTTCGTTAAGTATATTACAAATGAAAAACAAATTAATCAAGAGGAGTGTACAACATTAGGGATGCTAGAAGGTCAATATTATACAGAATATGATGAAACTGAAAAGGTATATGCTGGTGAAATGGCAATTATTTCTATAAAAGAATTAGAAGAATTTTGCAATTCTATGCCTGGACTTTACCCAGAACTTCCTGAAAAAATGATTAAAGAAAAAAAGTTTTTTGATAATAATGGAATATTTTCTGAAAATGAAATAAGAGAATTTATGAAATTAGAATATATTCCAGGTCAATTTTATGATATTGGTATAGGTGCTGGAGGTGCTAATTATGGTGAAGTAAGTATATATATACCAAATGGTATAGCTACAAAATTAGATAAAAATATGTTTGATAAATATAAAGAAAGAATAGTAGAAATTTCTATACCAGAGTCTGTAAAGTCTATAGATAGAGAAACTTTTGCTAATTGTCCAAATTTAAAGAAAGTATCTATTAATGAGAAAATAGCAGGATTTGGAGATATTTTTGAATTATTTGAAAATTGTCCTAAATTAGATAATATATTTATTGTATCACAGAATGCTGAAGAATATTATGATAAATTTATAGAAATAAAAAGAAAAACACATGATATTTCAGAAATTGCAGAAACAGTGTCTGATAGAACGTTTAGTAATATGAGTAAGGTTGCTAGTGAGATTTCAAAAGAAATGAAAGAAGAAAAAGAATTGGATATGGAAAATAGATAGAGGAGTAATGTATGGTAAGTGAGGAATTTAGTCAAGGTATAGCAGAAACATTAGATATTCTAAATTATATGGATAAAATATATATAGAAAAAATACCAAAGAAATTTAAAGATTTTTTAGAAAAGAATAAATCAAAAAGTTATGTATCGCATTTAAATCATTCAAAAAAAGTAAATGAAATTAAAAGAAAAGACGAAAGATATATTATCAATACTATATATGATGTATTGGTGTAGTTCAGAAGAAAAAACAAATTACTCAAAATTATTAAAACAAAATGATGAAAAAAATCAAAAAGAATTAAGTGAAAAATATAATCTTGATAATATATTTGAAACTAAAGATCAAATTTCAATAAATATAAATAATCAAATACAAGATGATGTTTCTTTAATAGAAAGAAAAGATAGTTTTTTTATTAAAGTTATAAAAAGAATAAAAAATATATTTCATATAAAATAATTTATTAAATATGGAAAAATAGATTAGATTCTTTTGGCATTAAATTGTTATAAAAGATATCTAGACTTAAAACTCAAATATAAAATCGAAAACCAGTTCTCATGAACTGGTTTTTCGTTTTAAAATAGCTTTTTTATTTTATGTTAGGATTTCTATGTCTATTAAAATCATGAAATTTCAGAGAAATCTGGGATTTTTTTTATTCGTCATAAAATACATAATGTTCGTCATAAATGAATAAAAATACGATTGTGATACTACTTATTTTAACACGGTGTATCTTTAACAAGAACTTTAGAAAAAGATGGAATATTAGATAAAGCAGATGTTGCAGCTGATGGGGTAGAAAGAGACCAAGTAAAAGAAGAGATGGAATTAAAGGTATATAATCTTGCAATGAAAAAAGATAAAATGGGACATGATTTAACAAAAGAAGATATATTGATAGAAATAAATTCATTAGAAGGAATAGTGGCAGAAATAGTAGGAGATACAATAGAAGGAGAATATAAAGATTTTGGATATAAAATAGATGAAGATAATAATGTAATAGTGAGCGAAAAATTAAAAGGAGATAAACCAACAGCAGTAGCATATGTAACAACTATGACAGAAGGATTAGAAGATGTTGAAATACAAGTTTTGGCATCAATAAGGACAGGTTCTATAGCATCAATTGAACCTTTAAATGAAATAACATTAAAAGAAGAAAAAAGTAGTAGGGAAAAAATATATACAGTAAAAGATAATGGAGAATATAGATTTAGAATAAGAGCAGATAATGGAAGAAGTATAATAGTTAATTGTGATGTAAAAAATGCAATACCAACATATGATGATATATTAACAGCAATAGAGGAAACAGAAGGAAGTAAAACAAGAAAAATACAGGTAAATGGAAGATTAGTAGATGGTACACAAAAAAGAGAAATTTATTCTTTAAATATAATAACACATGATGGAGATTTAGTTTTAGATGGAACATTACCAGTAGAAGGAGCAACATTAGAAAATTTAAAATATGAATTTGGTAGTGAAGAAGATGTAGGAACATTAGGAGGTTATGCAAAAAATACAGTAGTATTTAAAGTGGTAGGGAATTTAGAAATACAAAGTGGAGTTACTGTTACATCAGTGGCAAATTCAGAAGGATATGGTGGACCAAAAGGAATGATAATATATTGTACAGGAACACTTACTAATAATGGAACAATAAGTATGACAGCAAGAGGAGGAAAAGCAGTACGGACAAAATGTATATTTGCATAGAGGTGATGGAGATATTTATGTTTATGTACCAGCAGTTGGAGGAAGCCGGTGGAGCAGCTACAGGTACAACAGGAGATGTTAATGGAAATGCAGGTGCTAATGGACAAAATGGTGCAACAGGAGGTGGAGGTTCTGGTGGAGCACATGGATATTTTAGTGCAGTTAATGTAACTGGTAGACCAATAAATGAACCTGGAGGATCTGGCGCAGGTTCAGCAGGAACATCATACAGTGGAGGATCTGGAAGCGGTGGAGGTAACCGTAAATATAGTGGAGCAGCAGGACGGAAATGGTGGTGCTGGAAGTGCAGGAAATGGAGGAAGTGCAGGTGCAGGAAATCCAAGTGGAGGAACAGGAGGATTATTGGTATTATATGCTCCAATTGTTAATGGAACAGGTTCTTTATTATCTCAAGGTTCAGTTCGGACGGAGGAGGAAGCTGTGCAGGAGGAAGTTCTGGTGGTGGTTCAATATTTGTTTTGTTTAAAAATTCTAGTGCTTCAACCGCAAAAACAATAGATGTTTCAGGAGGACCTGCGACAGGATCACCAGCTGGGGGACGTGGAGGTTCTGGTTCATTTATTTTAAAAAATGTTAATCTATAATAATTTAATAAATAAAAGTAATATAAAATTAGGAGAGGAGATTTAAATGAAAAATAAGAAAGGAATTACATTAATTACATTAATTGTTACAATAATAATATTATTAGTATTAACAGGAGTAACAATGAGTGCAATAGTAGGAGATAATGGAATAATAAAAAAAGCTAA
>CANRSD010000032.1 GCA_947642355.1 uncultured Clostridia bacterium | reverse complement strand
CAATTAGAAGAAAGAAATAGAACAAATACCAAGTTTTTAGATGAAAGATAAATTATAGTAATTTATCGAGGAGGTATATGTATGAAAAAAAATATTATTGTAATTTGTGTTATATTAGTAATCATATTACTTGGGATAATGTTATTTAATGCGATAAAAGAAATAGATGATACGATAACAGATGAAACTGAATTTTCACATTCAACTATATATGATGAAGGTGGAAATTTGATATATGATGCATCTAAATCAAAAGAAATTGAAGAAATTATTGAAAATACAACTATTCAAGGTATAGTGGAATTAAATCATAATGGATATATTTATATATTTAATGGGCAACATTTTGGAGAATATGGGCTTGAAATGAAAGAATATACTAGAGCTAATATCAATGATAAAAAACAAGAATGTATAGATTATTACACATTAGAAAAATATGATACAAGTTATATTCAAGAGGGAGATATAATAATTTGTACTGGAGATTTAATAAAATACAAATATACTATGGGAGATAATGATTTTGATACAAAAGAAAATGATATAATGGTATTAAAGAAAGATAATTTCAATACGATGCGACAAAAAGTTTTGGAGAGTGAAAATCCAGTAATAACTGTGGAAGATGTTTTTATTTTCGATAAAAAGGATGATGTAACACCAGCAGTAGAATCGCATTTGTATTTAAAATATGATATTGAAGATAATACAAATCCAGATATAGTGCATCACTTTCCATTTGGAGAAAAAGTTTATGTGACAGATGCAACAGAAATTAAAGGAAATTTACAAAAAGGTAAAAAAGTAAAAGTAGAATATGATTATAGTGATGAAGAAAGTAATAATGCTAAATATGCAGATGAAAGGGTAAAATTAAAGTCAATAGAAGTTATTGAGAAATAACACTATAAAGGTGTGATAAGTAATGAAAAGATTAAATTATATATTAGTAATAATTGCTATAATAAGTGTTATATGTGCTAGTTCACTTTTCAACAAAGAGGGATATGCAATAAATATAAGTTCTAAAAATAAAGAGTTAATCAAAGAAACATTAAATGGAGAAATAGATAATACTGATAATATTACTAAAATTATATTAGGGCAAGGCTGGAACTCTGGTAAATTAACAATTTATCACTCTTTCGGAAAAAAAGAAACTTTGTATATTACAGAGGGAATGTTTAAATTAGGAGAATTAGAAAAATATATTAAGGAAAATGGTCATAATTTAGATGATATAGGCTTTGTTTTAATAGGGATTTCTAGCTTAATTACATTATATTTATTAGGTTACAAATATATCAATAAAAAATAAAGCCAAAAGATAAATTACAATCTGTAAAGGAGAATTAAAAAAATATGAAAGATGGAAAAATACCAAATCCAAATACGATACATCCAATAGTAGGTTATGATAAAGAAATATATATAAAACCTACTATAAAAAACAAAAATATTATAGTTGGAGATTTTACTTATATTGCAGATTCAGAATTTGAAAGTCATGTAACACATCACTATGAATTTAATAATGATAAATTGATTATAGGAAAGTTTTGTCAAATAGCTTTTGGAATTGAATTTGTAATGAATGGAGCTAATCATCAAATGAATGCAGTAACAACATTTCCTTTTTATACATTGGAAGGTTGGGAGCAAGTTCCACCTACACAAAAAGATTTACCTATTAAGGGAGATACTATTATTGGAAATGATGTATGGATAGGACAAAATGTTACAATAATGCCAGGAGTTCATATTGGAGATGGTGCAATAATTGGTGCTAATTCTGTTGTAGCAAAAGATGTTCCACCATACCATATTGCAGTTCGGAAATCCTTGTAATGTTATTAAAAAGAGATTTAATGATGAACTAATTGAAATAATGGAAAAAGTAAAATGGTGGGATAGAAGTATAGAAGAAATAAACAATTTAATTCCTATCCTAACTTCAAGTGATTTAGAAAAAGTAAAAGAAGAATTATCAAAGTTATTATAATTACAAATTACAATTTTTTAAAATAATTACTTGACTATGCCCTTACAGGTTAGATTACAATTATAACAGAGGTGGTTATAATGTTAATAAATGAAGTTGCAAAATTGTGTAATTTAACTAAAAAAGCAGTTGAATATTATACAGAACAAGAACTAATATGTCCTAGTATCCTAGAAAATGGATATAGAGATTTTTCAAAGAAAGATGTAGAAATTTTAAAGCAAATTGCTTTATATAGAAGATTAGGATTAAGTATATCTGAAATTAAAAGTATTCTTGCTAATCCAGATGAATTAAAAAGTATTTTATATAAGAAAACTCTTGAATTAGAGCAAGAAAAAGCAAAACAAGATATTTTACAAAAGTTATGCAATGGAGAAAGTTTAGAAAAATTAGAACAAGAAATAAATAATATAAATTCTAAAACAATTATCATTAAAAAGTTGATGGATTTATTTCCTAGTTATTATGGAAAATTTATAAGTTTGAATTTTTCTAGGTATCTTACAGGAAGAATTGAAACAAAGGAACAAATGGAAGCATTTAAAGAAATTATTGATTTTTTTGATAATGTACCTAATATTAAAATACCAAAAGACTTACAAGAATATTTAGATGAGTATTTAGAAGAATATTCAAGTGAAAAAGGTCAAAAAATAATAAATAGTATTATTCAATCAAAGGATAAAAATATAAGAAATATAGATGAGTTTGTAAGAAAAAATAAGGAATCACTAGACAAATATAATGAATATAAGAAAACAGAAGAATTTAAAAATTCACCTGCTAATAGATTAATGGAACTAATGAAACAAGTTTGTGCTACAAATGGATATTATGAAAAGTTTATACCTGCAATGAGAAAGTTAAGTCCATTATATAATGAGTATTATGAGGAAATGTTAAAAGCAAATGAACAATTTATAAAAAATTATCCTGAATATACAGAATAATATCTATTACACAAATTACAATAAGTAGGCAGAGATAAGAAAAATCAAAATCTGAAACTATTGACAAATAGAATAAAAATAGCGTATAATGAATATAATAAGACAGAATAACTTATTTACAGTTATGATAAAAGAGGTTTTACCATTCCAGTCAAAAATGGGCATATAAAGTGGTTTTACTATTCCAGTCAAAAATAGGCATATAAAGAAGGTTTTACCATTCCAGAAAAAAATGGATGTAAAAGAGGTGGTAGAGGAAACTTTACCACCTAAATTTATATATATGGAGCGAAAAATGAAAGAAAATAAGTTAAAATGGTATATAGCAGATAAAGAATATGTAAATTATCTAAGGCAATTTGATGAAAAGGTTGAAAACATTGATTATAATACAAAATTAAAACCATATATAGGAATATTAATAACTATAAATGAATTTAACTATTATGTTCCAATATCTTCAGCAAAAGAAAAACATTATAAAATACGAGAAGGTATGGACTTTATAAAGATAATGCAAGATGATAAGATAATAGGTGTACTAAATCTTAATAATATGATTCCAATATCAGATGAAAATGTTAAAGTATTAAAATATAAAGAAATAGAGAATTATAGAGATTTTGCTAGTGATAAAGAAAAAACATTATACATATCATTTTTGAGTTTTGAATTAAATATAATTAATGATAAAATGGAGAAAATTAAGAAAAGTGCAATGAAACTATATAATGAAAAAATTAAAAATCCTAAATCTAATGTATCTAAAAGATGTTGCAATTTTAAACTTTTAGAAGAAAAAGGGCAATTATATAACAAAAAGGCTAGTAATTAATATTAATTACTGGCTTTTATGCTAGATACCGTAAGAAATATAGGCAAAAAAGTTTACAAAATTAACATAACATGGTATAATATAGAAGTGTTAAATACAATATTTTACAGGAGAGTTAAAATGAGTAATGAGATAACAGTAAAATTAAAATGCAGTATAAAAGAACTTTGTAATTTATTAGAAAATAAAGGGTTTAGAATTGTAGAAAAGTATATTTTAGATGATACATATTTTATACCTAAAGAATTAGATTTAAAAGATATGAGTAATAGAGAAATATTAAGTAGAGCTATACTTTTAAGAGACATTACAGAATTTATACCTGAACGAAAAGTAGTAAAATTAACTTTTAAAAATAAACAAATAGATGATAAAGGAAATATATTAAAGCAAAGTAAAGTTGATTGCGAAATTTTAAATGCTGAAACAGGAAAAGCATTTATAGAAGCAATTGGATATGTTGAACTAATGAATATAAAAGAAAATGATATAGTTTATGAAAAAAATGGACTACAAATAGCAATAAAAGATATTAGAGATGGAGATCAGTTAATAGAAGTAGAAACAGTAAAAGAAAATACTGAATTTGATACTATAGATAAAATAAAGCAAAAGATTAAAGAATTAGAGATTCCAATAGATACTAATGATTATTTTATAAAGAAAGCAGAAATAGAATTATCGAAAGTATTATAGGGGGTATTATGAGTAATATCAATTTGAACTTATATAGAATATTCTGTGCAGTTGCAAGTTCAAAAAGCTATTCTGAAGCTAGTGAAAAAATAAATCTGTCTGTTCCTAATATTAGCACACAGATATTAAATTTAGAAAATCAGCTAGATGTAAAACTATTTAATAGAGAAAAAGATGGAGTAAAACTGACAGATGCAGGGAAAGAACTATATGATATTATTTCTAAAGGAATGCTTGCTTTTGAATATGGAGAAAAAGTATTAAAAGAGAAAAATGATTTATCTAATGGAATAATTACAATAGGATGTCCTTCACATATAACTACATATTATTTAATGGATTGCATAGAAAAAGCAAAAAAAGAATACCCAAATTTAGCAATTAAGTTAGTAAGTAGTGCAAATGCAGAGGAAATGCTAGAATTATTATATAACCATAAAATTAATTTTATAGTAAATGATATAATACCTAATAACAATACAGATTTAATTGTTAAAGAATTAAAAACTGTAAATAATATATTAGTATCAAAGAAACCATTAAAAATTAATGATGTTAAAGAACTTGAAAAACTAAATTATATATTAAACTTTGATTATACTAATAGTACTAAAAGATTAGTGGAAACATTAAGTAAATATGGAGTAAAAATAAATGACACTATTGAATGTGATGTTACTGAAGTTAGAGTGGATGCAGCAAAAAGAGAATTAGGGATTGGATATGTTATAAAAGAAGCAGTAAAACGTGAGCTAGAAAGAGGAGAATTGTATGAAGTAGAAATACCTATAAAATTGCCAAGTATAAGTATAAACTTAATAAGTATTAAGGACCAATTAACAAAAGTAGATAAAAGTTTTATAAAAAATTATTTAATGCAATAAAAAGCGAAAATACAAATAGGAAAAAGGAGAATATCTTCAAAATAAGGTATTCTTTTTTTCATGTGTTAAATATTTCAAAATAGTAGTTAAATATTTAAAAATAGACATATATAGCAATCGAATATATAATTTTAATGTATTAAAATATCAGAAAAGAGGAGTAAAAAATGACAAGAAAAAAAGTATGCTGGAACATTACAGCGAAGTGTAATCAGAATTGTAAGTACTGTCATAGATTTTTGAATGTTAATGAC
This sequence comes from uncultured Clostridia bacterium, assembly GCA_947642355.1. Taxonomy (GTDB): domain Bacteria; phylum Bacillota; class Clostridia; order TANB77; family CAG-508; genus Scatovivens. Next base: position 15,178 of record CANRSD010000032.1, on the reverse strand, counting down.
TTAAACTATGAAAACAACGAAAGAATATTGAAGAATTTAATACACGAAGGAATAAAAGAAATTACATGGACTGGAGGAGAGGCACTTTTATATCCCAATGTAGTTCCTTTAATGAAATTAGCAAAAGAAAACGGAATAAAAAATAAATTGATAACGAATGGCTTATTGTTAGCACAAAGCAATCATAAAGAAGAAATATGTGATAATTTAGATTATTTAGTATTATCAATTGATTCAATAGATAATCAAACAAATTTAGAATTAGGAAGAGGAATAAACCATTACAAAAACATAAAAGAAGTATTAGACTATGTAAAAGATAAAGATTTAAAATTGAATATTAATACAGTTGTCAGTAAAGAAAATATAAATCAATTAGATGATTTAGGAAATTTTTTAAACAACTATAAAATAAACACATGGAAATTTTTTAAATTTATGCCATTAAGAGAAACAGCAGAAAAAAATAAGAATTTATTTGAAATAACAGATGCTGAATTTGATGCGAAAAAAGGAGTATTTAAAAAGTTTGATAATATAAGTAATATTAGTTATAAAAAAGAAAAGGAACTTGAAGAAAGTATATTAATTGTAGCTAATGGAGATATTATAAAGACAGAAAATGGAAAAGATATAAAAAAAGGTAATGCTTTATATCAAAATTTAATGGAATTTATGGATAAGGGAGATGGAAAAATGGAAAAGATAAGAACAGTAGTTGCTCATAATGATGAAGAAATTAGAAATGCTATAATAAATTCAATAAGCAATTTAGAATACATAGAAGTAGTAGGAACTGCATCTGATGGAATTGATGCATATAATAAAATAGTAGAATTAAAGCCAGAAATTGTATTCTCTAAATATAATTATAATGATATGAAAGGACTTGAATTAATAAAAAAGACAAAAGAAAAATTACAAGATAATTTTCCAAATTTTAATACTATAGGAGAAATACCAGATAGCGAGTTAATGGAAGCTATTCATATTACAGGAAATAAATTAAATGCTTGTGTAATACAACCATATGATGGAACTGCAAAAGATATTGTAAAAGCATATAAGGAATATAAATATCAATAAAACAAAAAGAAATAAGTTTAATCGAATTCTGATTTTTACTTATTTCTTTTACTTTTTTTGCTTCAAATAATATGTAGTTATAATTCGTATAAAATTTTTAGGAGTAATTGATTCTTCGTTTTCAAAAAGTTTAAAAATACCTTTATTTCCAGTAATATTTCTATAATTATTTACAGATTTTAGAGCATTTCTCATTGCAGGTCTAACAGAATTATAAGATATATTAAATTCTTCAGTAACTAAATCAAAAATAGAGTTTAAAGAATTTAAGAGAATAGGATTGTTATAACATCTTATAATTGCACATTTTAAATAAACAGAACCTAAACGCTCATTATAAAGATTTAGTTTATAAAATAAGGCTCTTAAATTATCTTCATTTGGTTCATAAAAAATTATATTATCTAAATTGTATTGTTCAATTCCTTCTTTTATATTGTTATAGTCCAAAGGAGAATAAAACAACTTATATACTTTCGCCATAAAATCTAATTCTATTTTTTCAGTATTATCGTTTACTGTAAGGATTATATTACAATTTTTTCTTTCTTTAGATGTAGTTGATAGTTCATTAATTATTTCAGTATATCGTTTATCTTTAAAATCAGAATTTATTACTAAAATATTAGGCTGAATTTCGTGATATTTGTTTAATGTATTAATACCACTACTAGTAGTTATTACATCTAGGTTTTTATCATTTGCAAGATACTGACAGCAAGTTGAATTGGCTTCAAGATCTTCATCAGCTATTAGAACTTTAAGCATTGCTAACCTCCACAAATGTTTTAAATACAAAGATATTATAACACAAACATTATGTAAAATCAATACAAATGGAAAATTATGTAAAACTAAAAATGTATAGCCTTTTTTGACCTTTTGATAGCCCTTTTTAACCCATTAAACACGAAGTTACTAAAAGAAAATATAATCTTCACAACTTAATCAAAGTCTGAAAAGGAGCTTAATCAAAAGATTATTAGTAAACAAAGGAAAATCGCAATAAATATTTTGGACATTGATGAGTTGTAAACATCCCCTAAAAATGAACTCCTTTAAGAAATTGTTAAGTCAATTTTCTTTTAGGAGTTTTTATATGTTAGAAAAATTGACTATGCACTGTCGTGGACCACCTTATTCATTTCAAAAAAATTGAAATGAATAGGAGGAAATATAGTGCAATACGAAGTAGATAGTTATACTTTAGAATATATAGAAAATGAAGATAAATATTATATATCTTTTACAGATAGTGCAGAACATGAGTGCAGAATTGAAATAGAGAAAGAAATATTTGATATTTATATGAACTCAAAAAAATCATACATAAAAATAAAAAATGAGACAAGTAGACATTTAGAGCAATCAATATTAACAGAAGAAGATGTTTATAATAGAGCATTTAATCCAACAGAAAGTGTTGAGGAAATTGTTATAAAGAATATTGATAAGGAAAAAATGAAACAGGCATTAAAAGATTTAACAGAAGCACAATACAGAAGAATAGATTTACATATTGTAAATGAAATCACAATAAGGGATGTAGCGAAACTTGAAAAAGTGCAAAAAAGACAAATAGAAAAAAGTCTACAATTAGGATTGAAAAAAATAAAAAAATTTTTTGAAAAATAGGGGAGGACAAAATCGACTTTTGTGAGCAAATAAGTGAAGGGGTAAAAAAACTCTTTCACTTATTTATATTTTGAAAAATGAAAGTACATTGAAAATTGAATAACATTCATTAAATAAACAATTTATTAAGAGCTAGTTTAAAATGTGGAAACAGAACCACAAAACTTAAATATTGGATGGCAACCAATAAGGCGATAACTAATAAATGTGAATAATAATACTCTTGTTTAGTCATAGAACGAGCGTGAAAAAACCGTCCCAAGCCATGAAAACAAGTCTGAGTTCAGATAGGTTAGATTCCTGAGGAGTAATGTAGCTGATTACCATTTAATGAAGTAAAATAAACAATTTATTATACATGGAGGTAATGATTTTGATATTAGCTTTAGTATTGATATTTATACTGATTTTTATAGCTTTGAGTATGTATGTAATAATAATTGGTGCAAATATAAGCAAAACAGATGAAGAAAGAAGAATAGAAGATGAAGAGCAAATAAAATTTTTAAATAATTTAGAAAAATACTAAAAAAATCAGTAAATGTAAGCTGATTTTTTGAGGGAGGAATAAAAAAATGGAAAGAATTTTTATAAATAGAGACTGGTGTGTAGACTATGTACTATTAGCAATAGATAGTATAGATAATAGTGCTAATAAGGAAAGAACTGTTAAAGATTTAATAAAAGAAATAGAAGTTATGTTTGATATTTATACAGATGATATTGAATTAAAGAAAATAAGAAAGAAATTAATAAAGAAGTTAGGAAAAAGAAAGATATTACTTATGGATAATATTTAAATTTATAAATATAGAATCAAGTTAATATAGAATAAATACAATAGATAAATTAAGTAAAAGAGTAAATAAATTATAAGAGCTTGATGCAATCATATAAGGAAATAGGTGATTAAAAAATGAATGAAGAAATTAATAAAATAATAATGAAAAGTACTGAAGTGTACTTTTTGAATTTTTTATATAAGCAAAAATTGCTTGAAGATAAGGAATATGAAGAGTTAAAGAAGATTTTGTAGAAAATTTTTTTTGAAATTGATTATTTAATAAAAAGTATATAGAATATATGATGTAGCAAGCACTATATGGAGGTAATACATATGGTTGCTAGAGTGCAAGTTATTAAAAAAATAGACGGAAGAGTAGATAGAAGAAATGGAGGTGTTGTTAATAGACTATTAAGAGTAACAGCTTATGCTAGAGTAAGTACAGATGATGAAGACCAAAAAAACAGTTATGAATCACAGTTATTATTCTTTAAATCAAAAATAAAAGAAAACCCAGATTGGATATATGTTGATATGTACGCAGATGAAGCTATTAGTGGCACATTAGACTATAAAAGAAGTGATTTTATGAGAATGATAAATGATGCACTTGCTGGAAAATTTGATATGATAATTACAAAATCAATATCAAGATTTGCTAGAAATACAGTAGATACTTTAAAATATGTTAGAATGTTAAAAGAAAGAAATATAGCAGTATATTTTGTTGAAGAAAATATAAATACTTTAGAAATGTCTAGCGAATTTGTATTAACAATACTAAGTTCAGTAGCACAACAAGAAAGTGAAAATATATCTAACCACGTAAAATTAGGTTTTAAAGCAAAAATGGAACGAGGAGAACTAATTGGATTTAATGGTTGTTTAGGGTATGATTATAATAGAGAAAATCATTCTATAACTATAAATGAAGAGGAAAAAAAGACAGTAAGGTACATTTATAATAGATATTTACAAGGAGCAGGAGCTACAATTATAGCAAAAGAGTTAACAGATTTAGGAGTAAAAACAAAATTAGGAAATATAGAATGGTCTGATAGTAGTGTAAGGAAGATATTAAAAAATGTAAAATATAAAGGTGATGTAATACAAGGTTTAACATTTACTGTAGATCCAATTTCACACAAAAGAATGATTAATATGGGAGAGGTAGACCAATATTATACAACTAACAATCATGAAGCAATAATAACAGAAGAAATGTGGAATAAGGTACAAGAGATAATGAAGTCAAGAGCAAAACCAGGAGAAAGACAAGCTACATTAGAAAACAAATATGCTTTTAGTGGTAAAATTAAATGTGCTTTTTGTAGTAGAATCTATTCAAGAAAAACATGGGGACAAAAAGATAATTTAAAAGTAGCTTGGAATTGTGTATCATCAATTAAACATGGAAAAGAAAACTGTCCAAATAGTAGAGGAATACCAGAACAAGTTTTGCAGCAATGCTTTATTACAGTTCATAATGAATTATTAAGAAACAATAAAAGTGTAGTAGATAACTTTTTTAATAAAATAGAAAAAGTATTAACAAAATATAATGTGAATTCTGTAATAGAAGATTTAAAGGCTAAAAAAGATAATTGTAAAAAACAAATGGATAAACTAGTAGAAAAGAATCTTAATGGAATTATAGATGATGAAACATACACCAAAAAAAGACAAGAATTTGAAGATGAAATAAAAAACTGTGATAAGAAGATAGAAAAAGCAATATCAACATCAAAATCAGAAGAAAAAGTAAAAGAAAGAGTTCAAACAATGAGAAAAAATATTAATGGCAATAATGATTTAATTAATGAGTTTGAAGATAATTCTTTTAAATGTATGATAAAAGAAATTATTGTAGGTGATTACAATAAAGATGGAAGTGTTAATCCATTTGCATTGAAATTTATATTAAATTCTGATAATATAGGTACAAATACAATAGATAAAGAAAATAGAATTTCATATATGGATGAAACATTAATAACAGAGTTAGATGCAAAGGTGTTTTTTGAAGTATTTAATGTACTGGAAAACGGTTACAAGAGAAAAGACATTATAGATAAAATCCATATAAAAGTGTGTTCAGATACATAGTAGTGTGTATCGTAGACATGAATACCCGCACCAAATATTGTATGAATTAAGGTGGTGCGTAGACATGAATATGAACTTCCTGTGACACATGTGGAATGTTGCTCGGTGCTATATCTAAAAAACTAGACAGAATAGTTGAGTTTAGTGCTTTTGAGGATTTTATTAGTTTTGAAAGAAAAGGTAAAAACAAGGTTAAAAGAGTAGAAAATCATAAAATCAAGGTAACGATAGAAGTTGATATGGTGTGTGGAGTAGTATAATTTAGGGTTAAAAATGTCAACGATTTGTCAACGAAAAATAAGAATGTTTGGAGATAAAACTTAAAAGGTAAAGTATATAATAATTTAATTTGTTATATGCTTTATTTTTTTGTCAAACTATGGTAAAATTTCAAAAAAGGAAGGAGAGTTTTGTTATGTTGGCAAATAAATTAAATTATGGAGATACAATAGGTGTAGTAGGAGTAGCAAACAGTTTAGAATTATATAATAGATATGAAGATTTTTATAGAGCAGAAAAACTTTTTGAAAGTAAAGGCTTTAAAATAAAAAGAGGAAAATATGTATTAGAAAATTATTATGGTACAGCAGGAACTAGAGAACAAAAAGCAGAAGACATGATGAATATGTTTAAAGATGAAGAGGTAAAAGCTATTATATGTTTAGAAGGTGGTCAAAATTGTAATACATTTATTGATTTATTAGATTATGATATAATAAGGCAAAATCCTAAAGTTATAACAGGATATAGTGATGTAACGGTTTTACTACAAACGATTTATAATAAAACTGGGTTAGTAACATTTCATGGTTCAACATTTGTATGTTTTGGAGAGGAAGATGCAGAAGAAAAATATAAAGAGTTTGAGAATGCTTTTGTAAATAAAAAAATAGGAAAATTTATTACTGGAAATAAAAAAATAATAAGAGAAGGAAATGTAGAAGGAAGAATTATCGGAACTAATTTAGGAAGTATGATGTATCTTTTAGGAACAGAATATTTACCAGATATACAAGACAACATATTATTAATTGAAAGCTATAGAACATCACCAAATGAATGTCAAAGAAGATTTGCACATTTAAAACAATATGGGATTTTTGATAAAGTAAAAGGGATAGTAGTTGGTTATAACTATGATTTACAAAAAAATGGAGATAATTATCCTCAAATGGAAGACATATTATTAGAATATACAAAGGAATATAATTTCCCAATAGTAAAATGTAATGACTTTGGACACAAAATGGTAAACTCAGTTATACCAATAGGGATAAATTGTAAAATAGATTCAGATAATAACAAAATTGAGATATTAAATGAGTTTTTAAATTAGGGAGAAGCGAATGAATAATGATATAGAGATAAAAACAGAAAAATATCAGGAAAATAAAAAAGTAGATAATATCAATGTATGGAAAAAATTTTTGATAGCAGATTTAGCAGGTAAAGTAATAGGTGTATTTAAAGATGTGTTTTTGGGTATTTACTTTCTAAAGATAACACAAGGAAATATAGTGGATGTTTCGATGTATTATATAACATTCTTTCTAACATATTTGATATGTTTATTAATTGTAAATAGACTACAAAAAATGAATTTGGTGTATATGTTTAGAATAGGAATATTTCTGAACTTGATGCAATGTATAATTTTATTAATAGCTGGGGAACAGATTTCAAATTATATAATTGAGTTTGCTATATTTGCAAGCATAGGAAATGCATTTTATTATTATCCAGAACAGATATTAATTAAAAGGATAAATACTGAAGATAACTTTCAAAATTATATTACAAAAGATCAAATTCTAAAATATGCAATTAGTATAATACTACCAGTCTTATTAGGATATTGTATAAGTAAAAATTCATATAGTATAGCATTTATTATATTGATAACATTAATAGCTATAAGTTTTATTTTTTCATTATTTATAAAAGGATTTGATTTGAAACATGGAAAAATAAATTTGAGAAAGTTCTTTGTAAAAATAAACAAGAATGGAAATGAAAGACTAATGAATTTGTTAAGTATTAGAACATTACTTAGAGGATTAAGTTCATTTGGAGTTTTATCAACATTAATTACAATAATAACATTTTTAATAGTTTCAACAGAATTATCGTTAGGAAACATTAGCAGTTTTATAACTGTAATTTCTATAGTAGTTGTATATAGCATTAATAAATTCATAAAGCGAGATAAATTATCAAAAATATTTATTCCAATGTCAATCATACAAAGTATAGTAGTTATATTACTTACATTTGGTATGTTGAGTTTCGACATAAACAATGTTGTAAATATAGGAACAATAAGTATAAATATTGGATTTTTTTTAGTTCTTTTATATAACATAATAAATGGGATAAGTAATCCTATATTTGAGACCTCAAATTCAGTTGTATACTATAAATGTATGTGTAAGCAAAATATTGATATAGAAGATGAACCTAATTATATGTTCTGGTTTGAAATTATGATAAATGTGTCAAGAAGTTTTGGATATTTGATTTTAATATTTGTGTCAAATATAGGATTTAATTTAAATATTATTGCATCTTTAATAGTAGGTTTTACATTTGTGTATATAGCATTTGCATATACATTAAAAAAAATAAATAGAAAATATTTAACATCCTCTAATACATAAAATTGTAATGTGCTTTTTAAAATAAAGTCAAGGTTAAAATGCATGTGCTATTGCACAACCTTGACTTATTTTTATATAAGCACATTGTTTTTCAATTAAGAGGATTTAAGGATAAGTATATTTAATCAAGTAGACATAAGCACTATTAAAACAGAAAACACCTCATTAAAATGAGGGCAGGAAAGCGAGTATTCACACATCGCCAATACACATTGAAGGTCAAGCCTTCAAGAGTTAATAAAAGAACAAATATTTTAAGCAAATATGATGTAGAAATTCACTTAGTGAACTGCCTCAACCCCGCTATTCTTCGTTAAAATTAGAAATAGTGAACTAAAAATCTGAAAAAGTTCACTTATTTTAGGCAAAAGTTCACCGAGTGTACTCAATTTTTGTAAAGTAAGTTCACTAAGTGAATATGAAGATAAAATAAAATTTACAAATACACTTAGTGAACTTCTATTATAAATTTCTAGTACACTAAGTGTACTAAATTGTATTGATAAATCAACCAAAAAAGAGTATAATAACTAATAGTATAAATTGGTAATGGTTGCTCGAGTTTGAACCAATTATACTTAAATTTGAGGAAATGGAGGAATGACATGGGACAGAAAATAAATCCTCATGGATTAAGAATTGGATTTGTAAGAGACTGGGAGTCACAATGGTATGATGAAGAATATCATGAGAATATGGATTTTGTAATAAAATTCAATTCTTATAAGTTATCGAAAAAAATATGCAATTTTGATTATTCTGCTATAAAGCAGTTTATAAGAAGAGTTATGCAGAAGATTGAAAGGAGGTTAGTATTGCCTCGACAAAGATTATTAGCATAATTCTTTAGTTTTAGCTCGAGCGACAGAGTAGGTAGTTGGATATTTTCAGCTACCTATGACTATTTTTATAGAATAAAGGGAACAAAAAGGGAATTGATTTTATAAAAATACGATAATATAATGATAGCATGAAAAGAAAGAGCAAAGAGATTAGATTAAAAACTAATTTCTCTGCTCTTTTTCTTTTCAAATTTAAAGAAAAGGAGCAATTTCATGCTACACGATTATGAAATAAAAATGGATAACTCTAAACAATTAAAAGATAATACTATGCTAAATTGTAGCATGAAATTATCACTCTTAAATAATTTGTTTAGAGAAAACTTAATAACAGAAGGGGAATATCAAGAAATTAAAAGAAAAATCCTAAAAGATTACAAACTTTTGTAATTTCAATTTACTTTTTACCTTAGAAATGATATAAATTTATTAAGTTTTATCTCTAGGCGGAACGGAGGTTTAAATGGAAATTCAAGTCATAGAGAAAACAAACGGAAGAATTGACAGAGTAACAGGAACAACAATAAAAGAAAGACTAAGAGTATGTGCCTATTGTAGAGTAAGCACAGATAATGAAGAACAATTAAATAGTTATCAATCACAATTAAAGTATTATGATGAAAAAATAAATAGCAAATCAGAATGGCAATTTGCAGGAATATATGCAGATGAAGCTATAAGTGGCACACTAGATTTTAAAAGAACAAACTTTATGAAAATGATACAAGATGCAATGCAAGGAAAGTTTGATATGATACTAACAAAATCCATATCAAGATTTGCTAGAAACACATTAGATACTTTAAAATATGTAAGAATGCTAAAAGAGAAAAATGTTGCAATTCTATTTGAAGAAGAAAACATCACTACAGGTTCAGGGCAAGGAGAATTAGTATTAACATTACTAAGTGCTATGGCACAACAAGAAAGCGAAAACATATCTTCACATGTATTGCTAGGTTTGAAAATGAAGAAGGATAGAGGAGAACTAATTGGCTATAATGGTTGTTATGGATATAACTATAATCTTGAAACAAAAGAGATAAAAATAAATGAAGAAGAGGCAGAAGTTGTAAGATATATGTTCGAAAGATATGTAAAAGGAGTAGGCTCAAGTACAATAGCAAGAGAACTAACATCTAAAGGAATAGAAACTCCAAAAGGCGGAGATAAATGGTGCGAATCAACAATAAGAGGAATCCTAAAGAACGAAAAATATATCGGAGATGTGCTAATGGGAAAAACATTTACAATAGATCCAATATCACATAAAAGATTAAGCAATTTAGGAGAAGTAGACAAGCATTATTTAAAAGAACATCATGAGCCAATTATTAGCAAAGAATTATTTGATAGAGTACAAGAAATAAGAACAAAAAGAGCAGGCAACAGAGAAACAGGAAGAAGAAATGATAACTATAGTAAGAAATATCCTTTTAGTAGTAAGTTATATTGTGGTTTTTGTAGCAGTCTATTAACTAGAAGAAACTGGAATGCAGACAGAAATTGTGCAAAAGCAGTATGGCAATGCATAAAAAGAGCAAAGCATGGAAAAGAAGAATGCCCACATTGTAAAGCAATTCTAAAAGAAATACTAGAAGATTGTTTTGTACAAGGATATAGAATACTCTGTAATGATAATAGAAAAATAGTAGAAAACTTTTTAGAAAAAATAGAAAATACATTAAAAGAAAATACTACAGAAACAATGGTAACAAAACTAGAAAAAGACAAAGAAAAAATAAACAAAAAACTTGATAATTTATTAGAACTAAATTTAGAAGGTAAAATCAATAAAGAACAATATACAGAAAAATTTGATAACTTAAATGTAGACTTACTTAAAATAGAGCAAAAAATAGAAAGTCTACTAAAAGAAACAAATAGAAATGAAAGCATTAAACTAAGATTAAACAAGTTTAAAAGTTTATTTAAAAATATAGATATAATGCCAAAATTTGATAAAGAAGTATTTGAATGTTTAATTGATAAAGTAGTAATTGGAGAGACACTAGAAGATGGAACAATAAATCCATATACAATAAGGTTTATTTGTAAGAATGGAACTGAGATAAATTGCAAAGACAAATTTACTGCTATGAGTGATAAACAACATTCAAATAATACTGCAACCAGAGATAAACAATACACGTGGAGTGTGTAGCAGTGCTACAACTAAAATAAGACAGGTAATACTTGATTTTGATATGGCTTCAAAGATTATAACTTTTGAAGAGAAGAGCAGATTTGGAAAAGAAAAACATCAAAATTTGGGTGTGAAAGTTAAAGTAGTTGCTTAAGTGGTAAGCGGAAACACATAAATTGATTTTTAGAAAATTGTGCAAAGTATTTGAAATACTAGGAAATTTGAGATTGTGTCTATGGTAGGCATAACAGGTATAGGTTGTGTTGATTAGTAGATATGATGTGAAGTTAGATATTTCAAACAGTAGAAAGAGTTTATTAGAATGAGTTATAGAGAATCTTTATAAAATAGGTGTCAGTAGATATGTGCTGATGCTTATTTTTTATAGGTCAAAATTCTGGACTTTTTTGACTTATAAAATTCTGCAGGTCAAAAATATTAAAAAATTTGTCCTATAACATTTGCAGACAAATTCTAATCTCCAATAGAAATAATATCAAGAGTAAAATAAACTCGTTATCACTCGCTCTTGACATTATTTCTATTGGAGATTTTGTTGAACTTAAGCAAATGTAAGGATAAATATGTTTTGTAAATATTGGTAAAATACTATGAAAAATTGTTGATTTGTGATATAAATTAGACATAATGGAAAAGGGAGGATGTATAATGGAAGAATTAATAGATGTGTTGAATGAAAACGGAAATAAAACAGGAGAAATTTTAACAAGAGAACAAATACATAAAAAAGGATTATGTCATAGAATAGTGGTAATTGCAATTATAGATCAACAAGGAAATATATTAATGCAACAAAGGTCAAAAAATAAAGCAAAAAATCCTGGAAAATGGGATGTAGCAGCAGCTGGACATATATCAAGTGGACAAACTTCTACTGAAGCAGCTATAAGAGAAACATTAGAAGAAGTAGGAATAAAAGTAAATGAAGAAGAACTTGAATATATACTTACATATAAAAATAAAGAAAGTGTAGAAGAAGATTATATAGATAATCAAATCTATGATTGTTATATTGTAAAAAGAGATAAAATAAATTTAAGGAATATTAAAGTACAAGAAAGTGAAGTTGAACAAGTAAAATTATGCAAATTAAAAGAATTTAATCAGATAATTGAAAATGGCAATATAATGGAAAGAGATGAATTTTATAAGAAAATTATAGAATACTTAAAGTAAATAAAGGAAAGAAATAATATGAAAATAGGAATAGATATAGATGATACAATGGCAGATACCTTTGATTATTTAATGCCATATATAGCAGATTTTTTTGATGTAGATATAAAATACTTGAAAGATAATAATATTTCATATAGTAATTTACCAAAAGAAATGAAAGAAAGAGAACTTGAATTTGCAAAAAAATATTATGATAAAGTTATTGCTGGCACACCTTTTAAACCTAAAGTTGCAGAGTATATTGATAAAATTAGAGAGTTAGGGCATGAAATAATAGTTATTACAGCAAGAGATAAAACGTTATATACAGATGAATATAAAACAACTATTGAAGAATTAAAAAACAATAATATTCATTATGATAAATTGATTTGTGATTTTGATAAAGCAAAGGCTTGCAAAAATGAGAAGATAGATTTGTTTATAGATGATTCTATAGCAAATTGCAATAAAGTTAATGAATTAGGAATTGAAACTATATTATTTAGTAGTAAAGGTAATATAAACAATAAAATAAATTTATATAGAATTGATAGTTGGAAAGATATATATAAATTTATAAAAGAAAAACGGAGTTTAGATATGATATTATATGCAACCAAACAATAAAAGAATTGAATATACCAATGCCAGATGAATTATCAACATTTAATAATATAATTGCAAATCAAGTAATTAAAGAACAAACAGGAGATGAGTTGTTAGAATGGGGACTAAAATTATTTTATTTTGATGATAGAAAATGTATACAAGCTGTAAATTTTGCAAGCAAGTTAGCAGTATTTTTATTCGATATAGAAAATGAAGAAATTGGCGATATTGCAAATACAATAGCTATGTATTTAAATGAAATCTATAGCAATGATTTTAATATGAAAAGAATTTTAGAAAAGTTTTATGATGAATATCTAGTATGTGCTTTTTCAATATTAGTAAATAAAAGCATAATATCATCACTTAATCATAATCAATTTCAATATGCAAATGATGGATATAGATTTTATGAATATATAGATAAAAATATATTAAATACAATAAAAATAAATAAAGATTTTAATTGGAATTATTTAACTACTAAAAATATAGATGGAAAAAAGGAATATATTTATCCAGCAGAATATTTTAGAGAGTTACTTATTAATAGATATGGAGGATAAAGAGTGAAAGTGGACAAACCAATAAGAAAAGCAGTAAGGTGCTATTTAATAAAAGATAATAAAGTAGTAGTTACTAAATATAAGCAAGGAAATAAAAAAGAAGGATATTATGATATACCTGGTGGAAAAATTGAAGAAGGTGAAAATCCTGAACAAACAGCAATTAGAGAAATGAAAGAAGAAACAGGTTTAAAAGTTGGAAATTTAAAATATAAAGGAAATATGATAATCGAATATCCTAATAGAATATTTGACTTTGATGTATTTGTTACAAATGAAAGTGAAGGTGAGACACAGGAGTTTGAAGAAAATACATCTGAATGGATAGATATTAAAGAATTACTACAAAAAGAAAAAATATTGTCTAATATAATGATTTTAGATAGATTCTTTATAAAAGGATTAATTGATGATAAATATAACTTTAAAATGCATATTCAAGTAGATGAAAAAGAAAACATTTTAGATGTTAAATATAAATTAAAAGATAACGAATAGCTATACTATTAAAAATTAAGAAAGAGAGTAAATATGATAAGAAATATAATATTTGATATAGGTGGAGTGTTGCTTGACTACAATCCAAAAACATATTTAGACAAACTAAATATAGAAGATAGTAAAAGAAAAGAACTAAACGATATAATTTTTCATAATCAGAAATGGAAAGATTGCTTAAATGGATTTATAACTAATAGTGAATTAATAGAATATTTAGTTAAGGAAAATCAAAAGTATAAATATGAAATAAAACAGATACTTAGCAAAGAAAATTTAAAATATATGTTACCACCAAAACAAGAAATGATAGAATATTATAAAAGTTTAAAACAAAAGGGATATAAAATATATTTGTGTTCAAATATAACAGAAGATACTTATAATTATATTAAAGATAGTTTTGAAATAATACAATTAGCAGATGGAGGAGTATTTTCTTGTTTTGAAAATATAAGTAAGCCTAATGTTGAAATTTATCAAAAGTTAATTAAAAAAGATAAGTTAGATATAGAAAAATCAATTTTAATAGATGATACTAAAAGAAATATAATAAGTGCTAATGATATTGGATTAAATGGAATATTATTTAATAATATTGAAGATATAAAGAAAATTTTGAAATAAAGGTAGGAAAATATGATTAGTTATAAATGGTGTAAAGGAATAGTTCCAAAAGATATAGAAATAAAACAAGTTTATGGAATTGTATTTAATGAAGATGGAAATATATTTTTAAGAATAGATGATGGATTATATAAACTAACAGGTGGAAAACCAGAATTGGAAGACAAATCCATAGAAGATACATTAAAAAGAGAATTTATAGAAGAGGCAAATATAACATTAAAAAATATTCATTTGTTAGGTTATCAATTGGTAGAAGAAGATAACGGAGTTAAACCATATGCACAAGTAAGAATGATTGCTCAAATTGATAAAATATTTGAAAATAGGCCAGATTCGGATAACGGAAAACTATATGAAAGAATTTTCAAAACTCCTAAAGAAACCATTAACTTATTAAATTGGGGAGATGTTGGGAAAGAACAAATAGAAGATGCAGT
>CANRSD010000031.1 GCA_947642355.1 uncultured Clostridia bacterium | reverse complement strand
CCAGCGATTATTCATGGAGGCCCTTTTGCCAATATTGCACATGGATGTAATAGTATAAGAGCTACTAATTTAGCATTAAAGTTAGGAGATTATGTTGTTACAGAAGCTGGCTTTGGTGCAGATTTAGGTGCAGAAAAATTTATTGATATAAAATGTAGAAAAGCAAATATAAAACCAGATGTTATTGTTTGTGTTGCAACTTTAAAAGCGTTAAAATATCATGGAGGAGCTAAAGTATCAGAAGTAAAAGAAAAAAATAAAGAAGCATTAGAAAAAGGGATACATAATCTTTTAAAACATGTTGATAATTTAAAAAATAAATTTAATACAAATGTTATAGTTGCAATTAATAAATATGTAGAAGATTCAGAAGATGAAATAAAATTATTAGAAAGTGAATTAAAGAAGCTTGATGTTGAACTTAGTTTAGCTGATGTGTGGAGTAGAGGAGGAGAAGGAGCAAAAGCTTTAGCAGAGAAAGTAGTAGAACTTGCTAAAAATAATAAAGAAATTTCATATATATATGATTTAGATGATGATATAAAAACTAAAATAAAAAAAGTAGCTACTAGAATATATGGTGCAAAATCCGTAGTATATTCAGACAAAGCAGAAGAAAGTATAAAAAGAATAGAAAGCTTAGAATTTACAAAAAGCTATCCAATTTGTATAGCTAAAACACAATATTCTTTTTCAGACAATCCTAAAAACTTATTGTGTGACGACAATTATGATATTCATATAAATGAAGTTGATTTAAAAAATGGTGCTGAGTTTATTGTAGCAAAAGCTGGTAAAATAATGACAATGCCAGGTTTACCAAAAACTCCAGCTGCTGAAAATATAGATATAAATGAAAATGGAGATATAGAAGGAATATTTTAGGATAGATTTATTATAATCGGTATAAAATCAATTAATTTATAAAGATATAATTCCTATTATTTTTAGCTAAAATCTTACAAAAATCAATAGAAAATACAAAATTTCCTATTGATTTTTTTTTGTATTAATAGTATTATGATAAAGAATTAAATAGTATCATTATTTGGTAGAAAGGATTAATCAATGATAGAATTTAAAAATGTGTCAAAGATTTATGAAACAGGTACAGAAGCAGTTCATGATGCAACATTTACAATAGAAAAAGGTGAATTTGCATTTTTAGTAGGAACTTCTGGTTCTGGAAAATCGACACTAATAAAACTCATATTAAAAGAAGAAGAAGCAAGTAGAGGGAATATAATAATAAATGGTAAAGATATTACATATTTAAGAAAAAAGAGAGTTCCATTTTTACGTAGAAGTATGGGAGTTGTTTTTCAAGATTTTAGACTATTACCAGATAAAACAGTTTATGATAATGTGGCATTTGCAATGCATATAGTAAAAGCAACACCAAGACATATAAGAAGACAGGTTCCAATGGTTTTATCATTAGTAGGTCTTAGTAATAAAGCTAAAATGTATCCAAATGAATTATCAGGAGGAGAGCAACAAAGAGTAGCTCTAGCTAGAGCTTTGGTAAATAATCCATCAATGATAATTGCAGATGAGCCAACTCGGAAACTTAGATCCAGAAACAGCTTGGGATATTATGAATTTGCTTAATGAAATTAATGCTAGAGGAACAACAGTTGTTATGGCAACTCACGCTAGAGATATTGTTGATAAAATGAAGAAAAGAGTTATACAAATAGATAAAGGTGTAATAATTAGAAATGATAAGAGAGGTGGATATAGCGGTGAGATTCAATAATATTACTTATCTAATAAGTGAAGGATTTAAAAATGTATTTAAAAACAAGAAAGCTAGTGTAGCATCTCTTTTAACAATGCTTTGTGCAATGTTTATATTTGGTATATTTTTTGTAATAGGAGAAAATGCAAATTATGTAGTAGAGCAAGTGTCAACAGCGCAAGGAATTCAAGTATTTATTTTAAATGACGCTACAGATGAAGAAATAAATAAATTAGAGTCAGATGTTTGGGCATTAGGGAATGATAAAATATCTACTATAAACTTTGTTTCTAAACAAGAAGCATTAGAAACAATGAAAAAATCGTTAGGATCAGACTCAGATTTATTAGATGTTTATGAAGGTGATAATAATATTTTTCCAGCATCATTTGTAGTAACACTGTCAGATTTATCGTATTCAAAAGGTGTAGAGGATGCAATTTGGAAAATGGATAATGTAAAGAATATAGAGAGTAGTAATCAAACAATTGATACATTAATAAAAATAGCAAATGGAGTTAAAATTACAATAGGTGTAATATTTGTTTTATTATTAGTAATGGCAATAACAATTATTTCAAATACAATTAAACTTTCAGTTCATGCTAGAAGAAAAGAAATATCAATTATGAAGTATGTAGGAGCAACAAATAGTTTTATTAGGGGACCTTTTATTGTAGAGGGAATTTTCATAGGACTTGCAGCATCAGGAATTACATTACTAGCATTAAAAGGAACATATGATCTTACAATACAAAAAGTGGCGACTTCAAGTGTTTTACAAACAATGGGAATAAGTTTACTTACATTTCAAGATATGATACAAATAATAGGAATTGTGTTCTTAGTTCTTGGAATAGGAATAGGAATTATAGGAAGTAGCATTTCAATGAAGAAATATTTAGAAGTATAAAAACAAGATAGGAGGGGATAGTTATGAAAAATAAAATACTTATAATTTACATAATTATTAGCCTCTTTAGTTTTTATATTACTCCTATGGTTTTGGGGGAAAATGATGAAAATACAATAGTAGTTAATTTAGATGAAGAAGTAGAAAAAGAAACAGTAGATGATACTGAATTAATAGATAATGGAATGAAAGAATTAGAAAGTCAAAAGGAAGATTTACAAGATGCTATTAAAGAAAATGAAGCTCAAATGGGAATTGTATCAGAACAACTTTCTAGTGTCTTAGCTGAAGTAGAAGAATTAAGTATTAAAATAGCTGAAAAAGAACGAGAAATAAAAAATATTGAACTTGAAGAGCTAGGTTTAATAGAATATATAGAAGATGCAGAACAAGAGCTTAAGAATTATACTTTAAAGTATGAAAAAGATAAAAAAGCTTTAGAAGCAAGACTTGTAGCAATGTACGAAATGGGAGAAACAAAATATCTAGATGTACTTTTAAATTCAGAAAGTTTAAGTGATTTTTTGTCTAGATATTATTTAATATCTGAAATTACAGAAGCAGATTATAATTTAGTATCAAGTGTTAAGGAAAATAAAGAAAGAACAGAAACTATTGCAAAAAGCTTAAAACAAAAGAAAGAACAATTAGAACAAGATAAATTAGAAAAAGAAAAATATCAGATTTCTTTATCTAATATGGAAATATTAAAAAATAATAAACTTGCAAATTTAAATCAAGATGAACTAAATTTACATAATGAAATTGAAGAATATAGAAATCAAATTACTAATATTGAATTTGAAATAAAACAACTTGCACTTCAAAATTTAGGAAAACAATATATAGGTGGTAATTTTGTATGGCCAACGCCTGGGTATACAACTATAACTTCTAAATTTGGCATGAGAACACATCCAATTACAGGTATATATAAATTGCATACAGGTATGGATATTGGAGCACCTTTAGGTTCAACTTTTGTAGCAGCAAATGATGGTGTAGTAGTGAAATCTGAAATGAATTTTGCATATGGTAATATGGTTGTTATAGATCATGGAGGAGGGGTTACTACTCTTTATGCACATGGTTCAGAAATATTAGTAAGTGTTGGTGATACAGTAACTCAAGGTCAAGCAGTATTAAAAGTAGGTTCTACTCGGATATTCAACAGGGCCTCATGCTCATTTTGAAATTAGAATAAATGGAGAGTATGTAAACCCATCAGACTATGTTTCTCCAACTAATCAAGAACGGAGAAAATGATACAAAAGAAATAATCGTTGATTTAAGTGAATAAGGTGATATTATGAAGAATAATTTAATAAAAATTTCATATATTTTTATTATAATATTAATGATAGTATTTGGGTTAAATGTTTATGCTGTAACAGAAACAGAATTACAAAATAAAAAACAAGAAGTAGATGATAAGATATTACAGACCAATACGGAGATTGCTGGAATTAAAGATGAAATGTCTACTACATTAGCCCAAATAACTAGATTAAATGTCCAAATAAAAGATTATGAAGATAATATAGAACAAGCAGGAATACAATTAGAAGAAGTAACTAAAGAATTAGAAGTAAAAAAATTAGAGTTAAAAGAAGCAAATGAAAAATATAATAAACAAAAAAGTATTTTTGAAGCAAGACTTGTAGCAATGTATGAGTCTAGTAAAACAACATATTTAGATATACTTTTTGGATCAAATGATTTGTCGGATTTTTTGTCAAAGTATTATTTATTACAAAAAATTGCTGAATGTGATAATGATTTGTTGAAATCTTTAGATATATCTGAAAAAGTAATAGAAATGGAAACAGAGCAATTAAAAGATAAGCAAAATGATGTAGAACGTGCTAGAGAAAGATTAGATTCTAAACATGGAGCAATGGAAGTATTAATAAGAGATAAAAATAATTTAGTAAATACTTTATCAGAAGAAGAAAAAGAACTAGAAAGAGAACTTAATCAATTTGAAGAAGATAAGAAACAAATAGAACAAGAATTAAAAGAGTTAGCAAGATTAAATGCAATAAAAGCATCTGTGACTCCAAGTAATTGTGGATATATTTCACCTTTAGTTCGGAAAAACTAGTGGAGATATTACAACAGGATATCATGGATATGCTGGACATACTGGTGTTGATTTTGCAATAGCAAGTGGAACAGAAATTGTATCTGTAAAATCTGGAACAGTTGTTATTTCAACTGCTTTAAAAAATGGAAATGGGAAATATAGAAGTTATGGAGAATATATAGTTATAGATCATCATGATGGTACAATGACTTTATATGCACATGGCCTTCCAAATTCTAGGAAGGTACAAAAGAATGATGAAGTAACATCAGGTCAAGTAATTATGCTTAGTCGGTTCAACTGGAAATTCTACTGGTCCACATTTGCATTTTGAAGTTAGAATTAATGGAAAATGTGTTGAACCTAGTCAGTATTTACCATAATTATAGTAATATGTAATAGGGATTTTATGAATTTTTAGAAAGGATAAGAGTAATGGAGGAAGAAAACAAGGAGAAAAAGGAAAATATTATATCAGAAGGAGATTTTAAGTATGCTAAACAGCAATGGTTGTATAAGTCAATAGTAGTTGTAGTAGCTATTATGCTAGTAGCAATAGTTATATCATCTTCAATTACATATTATGTTACTATTGGAAATAAATTTAATAAATTATATAAATCTACTTCTAATGCTAAAGATGGAGCTACAAAAACTACAGCTACAGCTACAATCTCTGATATTTCAAGTGTACTTTCTACTTTTGCAGAAGTAATAGATGAAGAATATATAGGAGAAATAGATAAAGAGAATCTTATAGATGAAACTATTAAGGGATTTGTAAATGGTATTAAAGATGAATATTCTGAATATATGACAGCAGAGGAATGGGAAGAGTATCAGGCAGATGCTTTAGGAAATTTTGTTGGAATAGGAATTTATATGACTCAGGAAACAGATACAAATAATGTTGTAATTGTTTCAACAATGAAAGATACTCCAGCAGAAAAAGCTGGAATTCAAAAAGAAGATATAATAATTGGTGTTGATGGAGAGAGTACTGCTGGTATGACAACAGCTGATGTTTCTAGAAAAGTAAAAGGAGAAGAGGGAACAGAAGTTACAATAAATATTAGTAGGAATGGAGAACGTAAAGATTTTACAGTAAAACGTGAAACAATAAAAGTATATCATGTAGAAACTAAAATGTTAGAAAATAATATTGGATATATTTCACTTCTTGCATTTGATACTGGTTGTGCTGATGAATTTGCAGAAGGAGTGCAAACTTTAATATCAGAAGGTGCTACAAAACTTATAATAGACTTAAGAGATAATACAGGAGGATTAGTAGATGAAGCATTAGAAATATTAAATTTATTTTTAGAAAAAGATCAAATAACTTTAATTACTAAATCAGCAGATGGAACAGAAAAAACAAATAAAGCAACTGGAGATAAAAAGTTTAATGGAGAAATAGCAATACTTGTAAATGAATATACTGCTAGTGCTTCTGAAATAGTAACAGGTGCATTAAAAGATAATGGGAAAGCTAAAGTAATAGGAACTTTAACTTATGGAAAAGGTGTAATACAAAATGTGTATCAATTATTAGATGGAAGCGTTTTAAAATTAACTACTCAAGAATACTATACACCTAATAATACAAAAATAAACAAAGTTGGAATAAAACCAGATTATGAAGTAGAAATTACAGAAGAAAACGTTAAAAATCAATTTGATTCTCAATTAAAAAAAGCAGAAGAATTATTAAAATAAATTTTCTTTAAAAAATATAAAAAAGAAAAGGCAAGAAAATATGAATAAAATCAAAAAGTATATAATAGTAGTTAGCGTAATAATTTTAGTAATTGTGTTAAGTGCAATATTAATATTACAACATAGTCACCATGAACATCATTATAATGAAGCTACATGTACTAGTCCCAAAATATGTACTATATGTAAAAAGATAGAAGGAGAAAAGCTAGAACATCAATGGGAAGATGCTACATGTGAGGTTCCTAAAACTTGTATAATATGTGGTGAAAAAGAAGGAGAAAAAGTAAAGCATGAGTGGAAAGAGGCTAATTGTATAAGACCAAAAGCATGTATTTTATGTGGTGAGACAGAAGGAGAAAAATTAGATCATATATGGAAAGAAGCCACTTGCTCTAGTTCTAAAACATGTACAATATGTGGTTTGTCGGAAGGAGGAAGATTAGAACATACTTGGAATGAAACAAAATCAAAATGTATAGTATGTGGTAGAAAAAATAAGGAATTATGCTTAGATGAAATTGAACATATAGATGAAACTATTAAAGAAATAAGAAAAAATGGAATAGAAGATGAATATTTTGAATATATAGATTCAGAAGATTTTGAAAATTATCAAACTCAAATATTAGATAATTTAATTGGAATAGGAGTTTATTTAATTAAAGATGAGTCAACAGGAAATGTAGTAGTCTATTCAACTGTAAAAGGTGCTCCAGCAGAGAAATCAGGTATTCAGAGTGGAGACATAATAATAGGTGTAGATAATGAAAAAGTAGTAGGAATGGATACAGAAGAAGTTGCTAAAAGACTAAAAGGAAAAGAAGGAACCGAAGTAGTAGTAAATATAAAAAGAAATGGAAATCGTAAAGAAATTACAGTAAAACGTCAGGTTATACAAATTAATTGTGTAGAAACTAAAATGCTTGAAGATAATATTGGATATATATTATTACAAAGTTTTGATAAAGGATGTGCTAAAGAATTTGAAAAAGGAATGGATTTATTGATTTCTAGTGGAGCACAGAAAGTTATAATAGATTTAAGAAACAATTCAGGCGGTTTAGTAGATGAATCCTTAGAAATTTTAGATTTATTTTTAGATAAAGATCAAATTACATTATTTACAAAATCAGTAGATGGAACAGAAGAAATAAATAGAGCAAGTGGAAATAAAAAATATAATTTAAGTTTAGCTGTTCTTGTAAATAATTATACAGCTAGTGCTTCAGAGATAGTAGTAGGAGCATTAAAAGATAATAAAAAAGCTGTAATTATAGGAAATAAAACTTATGGAAAAGGTGTTATTCAAACTTTATATAAGTTGTCAGATGGTAGTGCTGTAAAAATAACGACTCATGAATATTTTACTCCTAATAAGTATAAAATAAATGGACGAGGAATTATACCAGATTATGAAATTGAAGTTAAAGGTGCAGATGATTTACAACTAAAAAAAGCCAAAAAAATATTAAAATAGATTTTAAACATGCTCTTAATATTATTTATTAGGGGCATTTTTATTTTAAAAAAATTTATAAATATTAAAACTTAAACATTTAAAAGTATTGATAAATTAAACATATTATTATATAATATTTCAAATTGTTATAATATAAGGGAGAAAAGGATGAATAAAAAATGGGAACTATATAATTCAAATGAAAAATTAATAGAAGAAGTAGTAATTACATATAATATTCCCAAATTACTTGCAACAGTATTGGTGAATAGAGAAATTGTAAATAATGAAAATGTAGATGTGTTTTTAAATCCTACTAGAAAAGATTTTCATAATCCATTTGATATGCCAGATATGCGGAAAAGCAGTAGACAGAATCATGAAAGCAATAGAGAATCAGGAAAAAGTTATTATATATGGTGACTATGATGTTGATGGAATAACTAGTACAATGGTACTTAAAACGTTCTTAAATGAACATGGATTAGAAGTTCGGATATAAAATACCAAATAGACTTGATGAAGGATATGGATTAAATTCAAATGCAATTAAAGAAATTGCAGATGATGGATATAATTTAATTATAACAGTTGATTGTGGAATTTCTGGAATAGATGAAATAAAATATGCATATGAGCTTGGAATGGAAGTTATAGTTACAGACCATCATGAGCCATTAGATGTAATTCCAGATGCAGTTGCAGTTATAGATTGTAAAAGAAAAGATAATGAATATTCATTTAAAAGTCTTGCAGGAGTGGGAGTTGTATTTAAACTTATACAGGCACTTTCAATTAGAATGAATTTAGATGAAAAAGAATATTTAAAATTTTTGGATATTGTTTGTATAGGAACAATATCAGATATAGTTCCATTAATAAATGAAAATAGAGTAATTGCAAAATTAGGATTAAAATTAATATCACAAACTAAAAATCCAGGGCTTAAATTTTTACTTAATAGTATAGGTTTTAAAGATATTACTTCTACAACAATATCTTTTGGAATAGCTCCTAGAATTAATGCTTGTGGTAGAATGGGTCATGAAGAAGATGCATTAAAGTTATTCTTGTCTAAAGATTTAAAAGAAGCGGAAGATATAACAATAAAACTTAATGAATTTAATACTCAAAGGCAAGAAATTGAAAAAAGAATTTTTGATGAAGCAATAAAACAAATAGAGTCAAACCATCTAGATAAAAATTCAGTAATAGTGGTAGGTTCTGAAAATTGGCATCATGGAGTTATAGGAATTGTAGCATCAAAAATAACAGATCTTTATTATAAGCCAAGTATATTAACGTGTTTTGAAAATGGAATGGCAAAAGGTTCTCGGAAGAAGTGTACCAGGTTTTGACTTGCATGATGCATTGTGCAAATCTGGGGAGTTTTTGGAAAAGTATGGCGGACATGAGATGGCAGTTGGATTAAGTTTAAAGAAAGAAAACTTTGAAAAATTTAAAAATAGAATAGAGCAAGTGGGTAAAGCGGCACATACAGATGAGTTAATATCAATAGTAAGAATAGATAAAGAAATTTATTCAGAAGATATTAAAATTCAAACAGTGGATAGTTTAAAATTATTGGAGCCATTTGGAGAAGCTAATAAAACACCATTATTTTTATATAGAAATTTAAAGATAGATTCAATAAGAGCACTTTCAGAAGGTAAACATTTAAAACTAACATTAAAAGATGAAAGTCTTATAGTACAAGCTATTGGATTTAATATGGGATATTTAGTAGAAGATTATCAAATTGGTAATAAAATAGATATAGTAGCAAGTTTAGAAGTAAATGAATATGCTCGGAAATAGGAATGTACAGTTTAATATTAAAGATATTAGAAAAGGTATTTAGAGATACCTTGTAATTTGGGGGAATATGATGTCTGAAGAAAAGGAAATGAGAATAGAAGATGTACTAAAGTTGCAAAAAGAAAATTATTCTAAAGCAAATATAAAATTAATAAAAAAAGCATATGATTTTGCTAAAGAAAGACATGGACATCAGCTTAGAAAGTCAGGAGAACCATATTTAATTCATCCATTAAATGTAGCATATATTTTATCTACTTTAGAATTAGATGATGAAACAATATGTGCGGCACTTTTACATGATGTTGTAGAAGATACTTCTGCTACACATGAAGATTTAGTCAAAGAATTTGGTGAAGCAGTTGCAGAAATGGTAGCTGGAGTTACAAAACTTAGTAAAATTCAGTATACAACTGCAGAAGAAGAACAAGTTGAGAATTATAGAAAAATGTTTTTGGCTATGGGTAAAGATATTCGTGTAATACTTATAAAACTTGCAGATAGGCTTCATAATATGAGGACACTTAAATATTTATCAAGAGAAAGACAAATAGCTAATGCAAAAGAAACAATGGATTTATATGCACCACTTGCTAATAGATTAGGTATTTATTCATTAAAATGGGAACTTGAAGATTTATCTTTTAAATATTTATATCCAGATGAATATAGAGAAATTGTTTTAGGATTAGATAGAAAAAGAGAAGAAAGATTAAAATTTTTAGATACTATTAAAGAAGATTTAAAAAAGGCATTAGCTGGTCAAAAAATAAAAGCAGAAATTACAGGGCGTGCTAAACACTTATATAGTATATATAGAAAAATGCAAAGAGATAATAAAACTTTGGACCAAATATATGACTTATTTGCACTAAGAATTTTAGTTAATTCAGTGAGAGATTGTTATACATCACTTCGGAATTGTTCATGAAATGTATACACCAATGCCAGGTAGATTTAAAGATTATATTGCTGTACCTAAAAAGAATATGTATCAATCAATACATACAACAGTTTTAGGATTAAAAGGAACTCCATTTGAAGTTCAAATTCGTACTTGGGATATGCATAGAACAGCAGAATATGGTATTGCTGCACATTGGGCATATAAAGAAGCTAGTAATAAAGGAACAAAATCATCAGTAGTAGTTACAGAAGATAAACTTGCTTGGCTTCGTGAAACACTAGAATGGCAAAAAAATACTGAAAATCCAGATGAGTTTTTAAATACATTAAAAACTGAATTATATGAAGAAGAAGTATATGTATTTACTCCTAAAGGATTAATAAAAGTTTTGCCAAGAGGAGGAACTCCAATTGATTTTGCGTATATGATTCATGAGCAAATTGGGCATAGAATGATAGGTTGTAAGATAAATAGCAAAATTATGCCTATTATAACAAAACTTAAAAATGGAGATATTGTTGAAATTTTAACATCAGAGCAAACTAAAGGACCTAGTCGTGATTGGCTTAAATTTGTTAAGAGCTCTTGTGCTAGAAATAGAATAAATCAATGGTTTAAAAAAGCACAAAGAGCTGAAAATATTGAAAAAGGTAAAGATTTAATAGATAAAGAAGCCAAAAAGCTTCCAGTAAAACAAGCAGATCTATTTGGTAGACAAGATTGGATACAATCAGTTCTTGATAAATATCATTTTGGAAGTTTAGAAGATATGTATGCAAGTATTGGATTTGGTGGAATTTCAGCGACTAAGATTTTAGCAAGACTTTTAGAAAAATATAATGATGAACATGAAGAAGAAAACTTTACAAAAAAGATTGAAGAACTTGTAACTTATAAACCTACTTATAAACCGTCAAAAACAGGAGTTATAGTAAAAGGGATAGATAATTGTTTAGTAAAACTTTCAAAATGCTGTAATCCATTACCAGGAGATAGTATAATAGGTTATATTACAAAAGGTAGAGGAGTATCAGTTCATAGAACTAATTGCCCAAATATAAATGAATTATTAGAAGATGAAGAAAGAATTATAGATGTATGTTGGTATGATGATGTAAAAGGTTCATATATTGTTGATGTAGAGATATTTGCAACTGATAGAGGAGGGCTTCTAAAAGATATATTAAAACAAGTCGAAACTACAAAAACGAATTTAGTTGGTGTTAATTCAAGAACAACTAAAGAAAAGATAGCTATAATTAATTTATCAATTCAAACTGAAAACATTACTGAACTAAAAAAACTTGTAACTCAAATAAATAAAGTTGAAAGTGTATATGAGGTTAAACGTAAAAGAGGGTAAGAAAAATGATTTTAAAACAAGTAAGAGTAGATACTTTTGGTGATATTATTACTAACACATATATTATTTGTGATAGTGGAGAGGCAATGATTATTGATCCAGGAGGAGAGCATAATAAAATAAATCAAGTTATAGAAGAATTAGGAGTAAATCTTAAATATATAGTATTGACACATTGCCATGCTGATCATATAGGTGCAGTACCAGAGATAAAGAAATTGCATGGAGGAAAAATATTAATTAGTAGAATAGATAATGAAGGAATAAAAAATCCAAATATTAATTTAGGACCATATATTGGAATGAAGGTTCCAGAAATAGATGTAGATGAAACATTAGAAGAAAATGATATTATTAAAGTAGGAAGTTTAGAATTTAAAATTATAGAAACACCAGGGCATACAAAAGGTGGAATTTGCTTATATTGTGAAAAAGAAAAATTATTATTTTCAGGAGATACTTTATTTGCTGGCACACATGGAAGGACAGATTTACCAACTCGGAAGCTATGTAGATATAGTAGTTTCAATTAATAATAAATTAATGAAATTACCAATAGATACGAAAGTATATCCTGGTCATGGATATCCAACAACAATAGAAAATGAAAGGAAAGAAGATTTTTATGATACAGAAACCTAAAGGAACCCGTGATATATTGCCAGAAGAAACTTTTAAATGGCAATATTTAGAAGGTAAAATATCAAAATTATTAGAAAACTATGGATTTGATGAAATTCGTGTACCTGTTTTTGAGCATACAGAACTATTCCAAAGGGGAGTTGGAGAAACAACAGATGTAGTTCAAAAAGAGATGTATACATTTGAAGATAAAGGTGGAAGAAGTATTACTTTAAGACCAGAAGGAACTGCAGGAGCAGTAAGAGCATATTTAGAAAATGGGTTATCTAGTAAACCAAGTCCAGTAAAACTTTGGTATAATATGGGAATGTATAGATATGAAAATGTACAAAAAGGTAGATTAAGAGAGTTTCATCAAATAGGTATAGAACTTTTGGGAACAGAAAGTTATTTAGCAGATTGTGAAGTTATTTTAATAGGAAAAAGAATTTTCGATATATTAGGTATAAAAAATATTAAAGTAACTTTAAATAGTATAGGTTGCCCAAAGTGTAGAGGAGAATATCAAAAAGTTTTAAAAGAATTTATTGGTAAAAATTTAGATAAATATTGTGATACTTGCAAAAGTAGATTTGAAAGAAATCCTATGAGAATATTAGATTGTAAAGAAGAAAAATGTAAAAAGCTAAATGATGGAGCACCAATGATGATTGATTATTTATGTGATGAATGTAAAGAACACTTTGAAAATGTTAAAAGAACACTTTCAGGACAAAACATTAATTTTGAAATAGATAGTAGTATTGTTAGAGGACTAGATTATTATACAAAAACAGTATTTGAATTTATAGATGAAAGATCTGGACTTACAGTTTTAGCTGGTGGTAGATATGATGGTTTAGTAGAGGAATTAGGAGGGGTACATACTCCAGCAGTGGGATTTGCAACAGGTGTTGAAAGATTAATGGAAATGTTTGAAGAAGCAAATAAAGGAAAGATAAATAAAAGATTAGCAGATTTATATGTTTTAACAATAGGAGAAAAAGAAAACATAAAAGCTATACAAATATCAGAAGAATTAAGAGAAAAAGACTTTTATGTAGAAAAAGATTTATGTAGTAAAAGTTTCAAAGCACAAATGAAATATGCAGATAAAATAGGTGCTAAAAATCTTTTAGTAATTGGAGAAGACGAATTATTAACTGGAAAAGCTAAAATAAAAAATATGAAAACAGGAGAAGAAAAAGAAGTAGAACTTGAAATTGAAAAGATAGTAGAATGTATAAAATAGTATAAAATTCTGATTTTTTTCTTGACAAAATGCTTAAATAATTGTATACTATTCTAGTAAATATGAAAAATAATAACTTTGATAATATATACATATCGTTAAAGCTTAAAGGAGGGATTAAAGTGGCACAACCAAAAAGAAGATGGTCAAAAGCAAGAACAGGAGATAGAAGATCTACTTGGAAATTAGAAGAACAAAATTTATCAACTTGTTCACATTGTCATGAAACAGTTAGACCACATACTGTTTGTTCAAATTGTGGTTACTATGATGGTAAAGAAGTTGTTTCAGTAAAAAAAGAAGCATAAATTTAATATAAGATTTATAAAGAATACTTAATTTCTAAAAGGAAATTAGGTATTTTTTATTTTTTACATTGAATTCTTAATTTAATGTGATATAATTCTATTTGAATTAAATGCGGGAGAAAAATTGAAAATGGGAATATCAATAGAAGAATACAAAAGTTTATTAACGAATGGATTAAGCAATAAAAGTCCATATCGTCAGTTGCAAGGTAAGATAAATCGTGAACTTGGAAAAAATTTTGAAGAGCAGGTAGAAGCAATTTGTGAAGTTTATGAACTTAATAATTTAGCTAGAATTGAAAAAACTCCAGAACCTATGAAAATATTGCAACACATTGAAAATGGACGTTTTGAAGCTGTTTTTACAAAATCTGCTCAACCAGATTTTAAGGGAACTTTAAAAGGTGGAAGGACAGTAGTTTTTGATGCTAAATTTACAGAAAATGATAGAATAACATTTAGTGCATTAAGTGATTTTCAAAGAAATACTCTATTAACTTATAATAATCTTGATGCTATAGCATTTGTACTTGTTGGTTTTGGAGATGGCAAAGTGTATAAAATAGATATAAATATTTGGGATAATATGAAAGAAAAATTTGGAAGAAAATATATAAAACAAGAGGAGTTAGATGAGCTTGGTTTTGGTGTTACAAAAACTAAAAATGGTATTATGGATTTTTTAGAAATATTAAGATATTCTTAAAAGTATTGAAATTTGTTTAAATTTATTATAAAAGATAATAGAAAAAGAAGAGAGGATTTAAAGAGAAATGGAAATATTAAAAATAGAAAATCTATGTAAAACATATGGTAAAGGAGAGAACGAAGTTAAGGCGGTTGATAATATATCTTTTTCAGTGGAAAAGGGTGAATTTGTTGCAATAGTTGGAAGTTCTGGAAGTGGAAAATCAACACTTTTGCATTTAATAGGTGGAGTAGATAGACCAAGCAATCGGAAAAGTATTTATAGATGGAAAAGATATATATTCTTTAAGTAATGATAATTTGGCAATATTTAGAAGAAGGCAGGTTGGTCTTATATATCAATTTTATAATTTAATACCAATTTTAAATGTTGTTGAAAATATTACACTTCCATGTAATTTAGATGGCCAAAAAGTAGATGATGAAAGGCTTAATGAATTACTTAAGACGTTAGGATTAGAAGAAAGAAAAAAACATCTTCCAAATGAGTTATCACGGAGGTCAACAACAAAGAGTTTCAATTGGAAGAGCTATAATAAATTCTCCAAGTATAATGCTTGCAGACGAGCCAACAGGAAATTTGGATAGTAAATCTTCTGAGGAAATAATATCTCTTCTTAAGCTTTCTAATAAAAAATATAATCAAACATTAATAGTAATTACACATGATGAAAAAATAGCTTTGGAGGCAGATAGAGTTATAACTATTGATGATGGTAAAATAATAAAAGATGAAAGAAGAGTATAAAAGTGAAAATTTTAGATGAATTAACATTAAGAAATCTTAAAATGAATAAAAAAAGAAGTGCAGTTATAATTATAGGTATTATATTATCTACTGCATTGATTTGTGGTGTGGCTGGTATAATAGTTAGTTTTTGGGACTCAATGATAGAATATACTAAAATAACAGATGGAGATTACCATGTTACATATTACAATGTACCTAAAGATGAAATAGCAAATATTGAAGAAAATAAAGATATAGAAAAGTGTTATATTTCTGAAGAATTAGGATATAGTTATTTAAAAGAAAGTGAAAATGAAAATAAGCCATATTTAAGTATTATGTCTATGAGTGATGATTATTTGAATAAAATGGGATTAGTTTTAAAAGATGGTAGATTTCCAGAAAATAGTAATGAACTAATTATATCTGAACATATAAAAACAAATGGCGGAGTAGAATATGAAATTGGAGATGAAATTACATTAGATATTTCTGATAGATATTCTGAAAGTGGAAAAAAACTTACTCAAAGGGAAGAATTTGAGTATGAAGGAAAAGAAAAATTAGAAAAGAAATATACAAAAACTTTTAAAATAGTTGGGATTGTTATAAGACCAAATTATGCTATAGAAGAATATTCTGCACCAGGATATACAGTTATAACTAAAATGGAAGAAATAGAAAATCATGCTAATATTTCAGTTACATATAAAAATGTTAAAGAATATGAGAAAATTACAGCTACTATAAATGAAATGGAGAAATTAGATGAAAATGATGATTTTGAAGAAGCAATAGAACTTTATGGATTTGAAAATGCTTATAAAAGTTTAAAGTATCCAATTGAGTTAAATAGAAGCTTAATTATGATACAAGGTCAAAATTTAAATGATGGTATTTCAAAGACTATAATAGGAATTAGTATAGTAATTGTAAGTATTATATTGGTTAGTAGTGTTTTTGTAATTAGAAATGGTTTTGCAATTTCTGTTACAGAAAGATTTAAAACTTATGGAATGCTTGCAAGTATTGGAGCTACTAAAAAGCAACTTAAGAAAACTGTTTATTTTGAAGGGTTGATATTAGGATTAATTGCAATACCTTTAGGTATAATATCTGGGATTATTGCAATTTGGATATTACTTAAAGTTGTAAATTATATATTAATAGATTTATTAAATGGATTTGTTTTAAGTTATAAAATTTCTTTATTAGCAATTTTAATAAGTATTTTAGTATCTAGTATAACAATATTATTATCTTGTAGGTCATCTGCAAGAAGAGCTTCAAAAATTTCTCCAATGGATTTAATTAGAAGTTCAAAAGATATTAAACTTAAAGCAAAGAAAATTAAATGTCCAAAAATTATTAGTAAGATTTTTAAAATAGGAGGAGAAATAGCTTACAAGAATTTAAAAAGAAGTAAGAAAAAATACAGAACTACAGTTATTTCAATTGTTGTAAGTATTACAATATTTATATCAGTATTTTCATTAATAGATTATGGATTTAAATTTAGTAATATTTTTTATGAACAACAAGATTATAATATGATGTTGTATAAAACAACAGATATGGAAAAAGATAAACTATATAATATTTATAACAATATATCTAAACTAGATAATATAGAAGAATATTCTATTCAAAAGAACAGTTATATTAGTTTAGATGGTATGGAAATACTTACAGATAAAGCTAGAAATATGTATTCACAGATGTATAATGGTATTGGAGTTTCTTCAGTATTTCCAATTAATATTATAGCTGTAGGAGATAATCAATATAAAAAATATTTATCTGAAATTGGTTTAAAGTATGATGAATGTAAAGGTGGAGCAATTTTATATGATACATTCAATTATTATAATCAGGAAATAAAGAAAAGAGAGGATTTAAATTTATTTAATCTAGAAAAAGGAGATAAAATTACAGGAAAACTATATGATAGTACTAATGAAGAAGAAATTACTATAAAAATTGTTTCTAGAACTAATAAACTTCCATTTTCAGCATGTCAAAATTTATATAATATGGGAGGAACTTTAATTGTAAGTGATGAATATATAGAAAAACTTGGATATCAAGATTATATAAAAATGTATATAAATTCTAAAGATGCTAATAAATTGGAAACAGATATAAAAAAATATTTAGAAGGAAATGACTTGGAAGACGAAATAGGTATTATTAATCAAGAAAAAGAAGTAAAAGCTATGAATGCTATTGTACTTGTAATTTCAATATTTTTATATGGATTTATTACAGTAATTACATTAATTGGAGTAACAAATATTTTCAATACTATTACTACAAATATGAATTTAAGAAGCAAGGAATTTGCAAATTTGAAATCTATAGGTATGACAAAAAAAGAATTTAATAGAATGATAAGATTAGAAAGTATTTTCTATGGGTCTAAATCTTTAATTATAGGATTACCACTTGGCTGTATAATATCTTACTTTATATATAAGGCAGTTGGAAATAGTTATGTTACAGAATTTGTATTACCATTTAAAGCAATAATAATTTCTATATTTTTTGTTTTAATAGTTGTTGGAATTATTATGAAATATTCTTTGAATAAAATAAATAAGCAAAATATTATTGAAACTATTAGGAATGATAATATATAAAGATATGTATATTGTTTATTAAAAAATAGTATAAATGAATGAAAATAAATCCATAATAACTAAAAAGGGGAGGTTATTATGGAAGATAAAAGAAAGTTTGAAATAAAAACTGAAAATAATAAAGGAGAACATATTGATAAAAAGACAGAAATAAATTCTATAGAGCAAAATGAACTAGAAGATACAACAGAATATGGAGAATTTATACCTAGTTTTTATAAATGGAATACTTTAGAAGGTCAAAAAAGAGTTGTAGAAAAATTGCAAAATATTACAGATCCAAAAAAGAAAAAGTAGGGAAAGTATATGGATAAAATAAGAGATGAGCTAATAAAGTTATCAGATGTAGAGTATAGAAAGTTTAATGAAAAATTGTGCCCAGATACTAATAGAAAGATGCTGGGTATACGTATTCCTCAAATTAGAAAATTAGCAATGAGAATTGTAAAAGAATATGATTGGGAAGAATGGATAAAAAAAGAGTCAAGTAATGAATATTTTGAAGAGGTAATATTACAAGGTATTGTTATTGGGGTTGCTAAAATGGAGTTTGAAAAAAAAATACCATATATTATGGATTTTATACCTAAAATAGATAGTTGGGCAATTAATGATACTTTTGTTCCAAGTTTGAAAATAAAAGATAAAGATATGGAAAAAGTTTGGAAATTTATTTTGCCATATACAAAATCTAAAAAAGAATTTGAAGTAAGATTTGCAGTTATAATGATGTTAGATTATTTTATTATTGAAGATTATATAGATAAAGTAATAGAAATATTAGATAAAATAAATAATGACGGATATTATGTAAAAATGGGAGTTGCGTGGTGTTTAGCGGAAGCTGGAATAAAATTTAATGACAAACTTATGAAATATATTGAAGGAGAAAACAATTTAGATAAATTTACATATAATAAAACATTACAAAAAATGATAGAGTCAAGAAGAATTACAGATTTGCAAAAGAATTATTTAAGAAAACTGAAAAGAAAGTAATAAAAAAGAATGCATTTCATTTTATGCATTCTTTTAATTTAATAACTTTCTATAAATAAAGCTTTTACAACATAAGGTAAAATTTCATTTGGACTGTACCAACCAGAAGCATTTTCAGTTCCATCTTCTCCATTAGGATTTGATAAATATATATATCCGTTGTCATCAGCTTCAAGAAGAACCATATAATGAGAAGCTGCTGTCCATACATTTTCTTTTTTATTATCAACACATATTAAAATAGGACGATTAGATCTAAGCCATTCTAAAAAGTATTTTTTAGAAATATGAGTTTTAGAAAAATAGAAATCTGTACATTTTATTCCTAAATTATTTAATGTTTGATGAATTTTAGTTGCTTCTAAATGAGGATAGTATTTTTCTCTGAAATATTCTGGAGTTATATCTAGTCCATATCCACTAGCTATAATAGATAAAGAAGTTATACCACATCCATTATCTTCCATTGTTCCACCCCAATATGGTTTATTGGACCAAGAAGCATTTTGATTTTGTTTATATTCAATATAGGTTTTTTTATGCATTTCATTTAAAGTAGTATATGTAGTTGTATAGCCATCAGAGTTTTTAAATGATTTTTGACCTGAAATTGCAGATACAGATGATAAACTACTTTCTGAAGGACTTATACTTGCAATTGTTGTTTGATTAGTAGTAGCAACAGGTGTATTTGTATTTTCCTTTTTAAAAGGTGATTTATATAAACAAAAAACAAAAGTTAATATTGCTACTAATAAAAATAATTTCCTTAGTGGCTTTTTCTTTTTTCTTCTTTTGTTACTAATTCTATTCATAAAATTAATCTCCATAAATAATTATAATTTTTTCTATTATATCAATATTTTATGTAAAAAAGTCTTATATGTCAAGAATATCACTATAAAAAATGAAAAAATATAGAACTAAAATAGTATATTTGTTGTATATTAAAAAAGTGCTTTAATAATAAAAGAAATTATGATATAAATAAACTTAAGGAGGAGTAAGATTATGAAAAGATTTATGAATAATTTTAGTGAGATTTTGTTTGCAATATTAGAAATAATAATTGGAATTATAATTTTAATAAAGCCATTAGAATTTGCAAACTTAATATTAAGCTGTTTAGGGATTTTTGCAATATTTATGGGAGTAATAAATTGTATAGCATATTTTAAAAATTCTAGAGAAATTGCTATATTAGAGCAATCATTAGTTAAAGGAATTTTAGGAATAATTATAGGTGTTTTTTTGATAAAAAGTAAAGATTGGATACTTTCAATTTTGCCAGTAGTATCAATAATATATGGTATAATTATTTTATTTGGTGGGATTAGAAAGATTCAAGTTAGTATAGATTTAAAAAGATTAGAACAGAAATTTTGGATTGTACCATTAATAGAAGCTATAATTTCAATATTGCTTTCTATAATAATTTTTAAAAGTCCATTTGTACTGGCTAAAACATTATGGATTTTTATAGCTGTATCAGTAATATTTGAGGGAATATTTAATGTTGTTTCTGCTACAATAATGTATTCTGTTAAGGATAAGTTTGAGATTTAGAATTAAGAAATTTAAAATATTTCAATAATTACAAAAAAGTATTTTTAGGAAATTCGTCATAAGCAAATAAAATTACGATTATCATACTGCTTATTTTAGCTCGGAGTGTCTCTAAATGCAATAGTAGGACAAGATGGAATAATAGAAAAAGCAGAAAAAGCAGCAGATGAAAC
>CANRSD010000030.1 GCA_947642355.1 uncultured Clostridia bacterium | reverse complement strand
GTTTTATTTTCAAAGGATATTGTAATTTATTGTTTACTTTTCAATGTACTTTTTTTATTTGTTCCTTTTTCTTATTTGGAACGAGACTTATTATAGCACCCTGTTTTATCTTTGTCAACGTTTTTTTATAACTTTTTTAAAAATATTTTTTAAAACTTTTTTTTAGCCCACAAAATCTATATTTACCAATGATTACCTGAAACAAAAATAATAAGAAATTTTATTTACTAATTCTATATATTCTACAATTTGCTGCTTTTTTAGGACTATCTAACAAAAGTTCATAATTTGTAAATCCTGTATTTTGTAAAACCTCCTCTAAAATCTCATCAGTATTTCCAAGCCAGGTCTTTATACTTAATATAAATTCTTCATCTTCTATTATTTCCTTATTATCTTTTAATAAATTTAACCTCTCTGGTTCAACTATCATACTTTCTTTATATATCATCATTTCTGGTACATTCTGAATATGATTAAAAACAGTCTGACAAACTAATACATATCTACTATCTTTATTTTCTTCTGCAACTTTTATAAAATCATTGTATCCTAAATATAAATATTTTACATTATTAGTAGCTAATCCATACATAGATAAAGAAATTGCAAACACAGATAAAATACATACACTCAATTTTTTATTTTTAAATATACTTTCAATAATTAACATTACTACTAAACTAATTATTGGTAGTATATTCATTACATATCTTAAAGATCTATATGGTGACATTTTTACTACACAAATAAAATTTAAAATAATTGGTATTATTAAAATACATAATAAAGCTTTTCTATCTGATTTTCTAAAATTATATATTAGACTAACTATTATAATTATTGTAATTCCAACTCCCAAAACATTTGCAAGGCTAAATGCTAAAAATGTATTTTTTATAAATTCTAATAAATTTTCTACAAAAGTATATTCATTTCCAGAACTTCCTGCTCCTCTATATGAGAAGAATATATGATATATGCTAGGTAAAAATATCAGTACTCCAACTACTGCAGACTTTACAAACTGCATAAAATATATTTTTATATATTCTTTATATTTACATTTCAGCATTATTATTATCATAACTAGTGCAACAAAAACTGCATAAATACAAAAATAATATTGTGTTAAAAAACCTAAAATAGTTACAATACATAATTCAATTTTTAATTTTTTGTCTAACTTAAAATTGTTAAAATAAACTTTTAAATTTATATATAAAAAATAAACTGTAAAAAAAGTAAGCATTGCATACATTCTTTGGAACATAACTGTTGAAATAGCACCTATACTCATTCCATATAAAATTAAAGTTGGTACATATAAATAATCTTTATCTATCTTTTTTAGTATTTTCTTTATAATGACACAAGTTGCTAGAAAAAAAACTAGATTAATAATAAATATTATATATTTTGAAAATGTATTATAAAAAAATATAGAAACAATATGTACTAAAAAATAAAATAATGGTGGATGTACATCTCTACCTGTATTCCAATACACTGTAAAAAAGTCTAAAGCTTCATTTATAGTATCTATTTTCATATATTCAATAGCATCTTCTTTATTTCTCCAAATTGAATTAGAATTTGTTAATCCCATATCATTTTCCACTTTTTCATATTCTTTTGGATTTAATTTATAAAATATAAATTTTTTTAAAGTATTAATTACACTTTTATCTTTCATTACTGTGTCTAGATTATCAACTTGTCTATAACTTAAAAAAGTACTACAAAATTTACTATTTGAAGCCCCATATGAAAATATCTCATCTTCATGAAATCCTTCTTTCTTATCTATAAAATAAAACATTATTCCTGTTAAAATACAAAAGATTATCAAACACAATATTAAATTTAAATTTTCCTTTACAAACTTCAAAATATTCTCCATTCTATATACTTATTAAAGTATTATATATTTTTACAATATATTTATCTGTCATGCCAGATAAATATATAATTATAGCTCTTTTATAATCATTTTCTTTGCTTACATCAAACATTATTTTATTATCATATTTATTACAATCTCTTTCATTTATTAAAGAATAGTTTGAAAGCCAACCAATAAATTCTTCTATAAATTCTGGATAAAATTTTTTTATATCTTTTAAATTTTTAATAGTATTTTTTTCATCAAATTGATTGCTTAAAATTGTAAATAACTCATTCATAAATAAAGTGCAATACCTTATCATTGGTTTTAAAATATTATGTTTATATATCTTTTTATTATTGAACTCTATTAATTTATTCATTATATCATAAGCTTCATCAGAAAATTTTAATCCCTTTTCTATTGTACTATTTTCACATAAATCAACAACTAAATAATTAATTATATTTGTACTATTAATTTTTATTTTTTGTATTAATTCATTAAATTTATCCAAATCATCATCTTTTAATAATCTCATTGTGATAGCATCTTCAATATCTCTTCCTATGTATGAAATATTATCAGCTATCTTTACAACACAAGCTTCCCAAGTATATGGCATATATTTTGCTGAACCAGTAAAATCTTTTAATTTAATAAATTCATCACGTGGTTTTAAACCCTCTTTTGGAAAAGCTCCACAATGTCCAATAATTCCATCTCTCACTCCATATGTTAAATTTAAATTTTGTTTTATTCCATTATAATCTTTTAATAATTCATAATTTTCTACAAACTCTAATCCATTCTTTCCATGCCAAAACTTTTCATTTATCTCTCTTATAGATATATCATTTAAAATTTTTTCCCCTTGATGTCCAAATGGTGTATGTCCTAAATCGTGACCTACTGAAATAGATTTTGTAAGTTCAGTATTTAAACCTAATGCTCCTGCAATTGTATAGCTTATTGATTCTACTAAATTCACATGCTCTATTCTAGTACATATATGATCATTATCTGGAGAAAAAAATACTTGAGTCTTATTTTTTAATCTTTTATATGCATTGCAATTTATAATTCTTGTATAATCTCTATCAAATTCACTTCTCATCGTGTTTTTTCCATATATTGGTGTATATAAATCTTTTTCTCTAGAAATTACATTTTTCCATTTTTCATTTTGTTCATTCATTGCTACAGTTTCAAATTTCTTCATTTGTAAATACTCTCCTATCTATATAAATTTTATATCATAAGTGTATGTTTTTTTCAATATTTTTATTTAAAGTTAATATACTATTTTAGGAGGTAATAAATTATGATAAAATTAATTAAATATGAAATATTTTCACTTCTATTTTGTTTAGGCATTCGGAACTTTATTACATTTTACTTTTGATTTATCAAGCAATAATTTAATTATAAGTACATTTAGTAGTACAAATGAAAGTGTATGGGAACATTTAAAATTACTATTTTTTCCTACTTTAATTACAACTATATTAGGATTTTTTATTTTGGGAAAATCAAAAGAATTTGTTAAATATAGATTAAAAGGGGTTTTATTAGGATTAAGTTTTATAATAATTTTCTTTTATACTTACTCTGGAATAATTGGAAAAAACTTTTTAATATTAGATATTCTATCATTTATAATTAGTATTATTATTTGTGAATATATTACTTTAAAATATATACTAACATTTAATCAAATTACTTCAAAAGAATTTATTTTTAGCATATTAATTTGGTGCATTTTATTGTTATGCTTTATAGTTTTTACATTTTATCCAATACATATAGGATTATTCAAAGACCCTATTACAAATGGATATGGAATAATATAAAAGAAGCGGGGGAGTTTAAGTCCCCCGCTACATTTTGCTGTTATAGCGCTTTTACCTGATCCTGGTCTCCTATGCACCATAACTAGCAACTTCTGAACCAAAGCTACGGGCTCCCGCACTTTTAGTTTCTGCCACTACATTATTGTCACCATTCTGGGCTCCTGACATACAATGATCCTCATGGCCAGATTTTCTGCTCAATGTTTTTATGATTTTTTCTGACTTAATTTTGAATATTTTTTTAATTTTTCTTTTGCCAAATAATTTATAGTTCCAAATGGAAAATTTCCATTCTTATCTTTCTTACCTGCTGGAACTCCAGTTAAAATTTCTATTCCCTCATCAATAGTTGAAACCGCATATATATGAAATTTTCCTTTTTTTACAACATCAATTATCTCATCTGATAAATGTAAACTTCTAACATTTTGAATTGGTATTATTACACCATTTTCTCCATTAAGTCCTCTCATTTTACAAATTTGATAAAATCCTTCTATTTTTTCATTAACTCCACCTATTGGCTGAATTTCACCTTTTTGATTTACAGATCCAGTAACAGCTATTGATTGATTAATAGCTATATCAGATAAACTTGATAGAATTGCATATAACTCTGTACTAGATGCACTATCTCCATCTACACCTCCATATAATTGTTCAAAGCAAATACTAGCTGTTAATGAAAGTGGAATTTCTTGAGCAAATTGCTCTCCTAAATATCCAGAAAGTATCATAACACCTTTTGAATGAGATGCTCCTGACATATCAACTTCTCTTTCTATATTTACTATACCGAGCTTCTCCCATATATGTGTTAGCCGTTATTTTGGCTGGTTTTCCAAAAGAATAATCTCCAATTGTAATAACAGTTAAACCATTTATCTCTCCAACTTTCTTTCCGATCTGTATCTATAAGTAATGTTTCTTCTTTCACCATTTCTAAATATTTTGTATCATATTTCTTAATTCTTTCAATTCTTTCACTTAAGGCTTTATCTACATATTGTTTTGTTACAATTTTAGTTTTATCCAATTTTGCCCAAGTTGCAGCTTCTCCAACCACTTCATTTATAGAATTAAAA
Source organism: uncultured Clostridia bacterium (assembly GCA_947642355.1). Lineage (GTDB taxonomy): Bacteria > Bacillota > Clostridia > TANB77 > CAG-508 > Scatovivens. The sequence goes on along the minus strand of CANRSD010000030.1, from coordinate 16,433 downwards.
TGTGTTGAAATTTTTTCTTTATCTCCTGCTAGTTTTGAAGCATATTCTACTATTTTAGCAACAGCTTCCCTATCTAAATCTATAATTTCTTCTTGTATACAAAAATTACGTACAAAATTTGCAAGCTTTTCTATATTTTCTGTTGTTTTAGGCGCATCATCTTCAAATTCAACTTTTATTTTAAATAGTTTTCTAAAATCTGTATCATATGATAATAAAGTATGATAAATATCTGAGCTACCTATTAATAACACTTTTAATTTTAAAGGTATTGGTTCTGGCTTTAATGATACCATTACCATTGTAGAATTATTATCTACAACAGTTTCTATTGCAAGCTGTTCAACTCTTAATGCTTTTTTCAATCCTTCATAACAAGCTTGATTACTCATTAAATCTTTTGCTTGAAATACTATATATCCTCCATTTGCTTGATGCAATAATCCAGGTTTTAACATTGTAAAATCAGTTCTAATTGCACCATAATGATTCTCATATTCTATACCACCAAAAATATTATTATATAAATAATTATTATCCATAACAACAGGTGCACCTTGTAATTTACTATTATCAATAAATAAATTTACTCTATAATTTAACCATGGAGACAATATTTCTGGTTTTTGAGTTTGAGGTACTGGTGTTTTTTCATCTGGTTCAGGAGCTAAAAATGCAGATATATTTTTTAAAATATCTTTTTTTACATTTTCTAAATAATTTCCAACTTTTTTATTCCTTTTATAATTTGCTTTTATTGAATTTACATGAACATTAATAGTTAAAAGAGCAATATTAGCTTGCCATTCTTCAACTTTTTTGTCTGCTTCTTTTTCTATTGATTTCATTTCAGCTAAAGCTTCAAAAACTTGTTCTTGTACTAATCCAGAACGTTCTTCAAAATCTCTCTTAACAGTTTCTTCTAATGCTTCATACTCTTCTTCTGCTAAAGGTTTTCCATCTAATACTGGCATCATATATACACCATTTGCTGTTGATTGAACTTGAAAACCTTGAACCATAGTTCTTTTATTTAATTGCTCTAATAATTTTTCTCTTTTTAAATCATATTCTTGTTTTATTGTTTTTTTCTCTTTTTCAAAATCGTCATTATTAAAAGTCTTTTTTATATCTCTTCTTATATCTTTAACAAAGTTTTCCATTGTCTCTTTAAAAACTTTTCCTTGCCCTGCTGGAAAACTAACTGCAATTGGTTCATTTGGATTTTCAAAATTATAAATATAGCACCAATCATTTGGAACTTTTTCCTTTAAAGCCCTTGTATCTAATGCTCTTTTAGTATAAACTGTTTTCCCTACTCCTGTTGTTCCTTCAAGATATAAATTATATCCTTTTATATCAATATCTAATCCAAATTTTAAAGCTTTTATTGCTCTTTCTTGACCATATATTAAATTACTAGAACTACCTAATTCTTTTGTAGTCTCAAATTTGAATTGGCTTGGATTACAAATATCTTTTAAATCTTTTGCTGTTAATTCATTATTTTTCCTCATTAGTATCTTTCCTCCGTTATTTTATGTAGGATAATTTTACATTGAAATTTTACATCAAATAAAAAAATAATGCAATCACTTTTTTACATTTTTCTATTATAATTATGTTACATTTTAACGAAAAATATTCTATTTTAAGTCTAACTTCATAATAATGGCATTATCTGTATTATTATAATACTTTTTTCTAATTCCAATTACATTAAAACCTGCATTTTTATATAGCTTGCAAGCTATAACATTTTTTTCATTTACTTCAAGTGTCAAATATTCTAAATTTGTAGATTTAGCTAAATTAATTATTTCATCTAGTATTTTTTTTCCTATTCCTTTATTTCTTTTATCTTTCTTTATAACTATATTCATAAGTTCTACATCAGTAGGAGAAATCCAAATTCCAGCAAATCCTAAAATCTCATTACTCTCTTTTACAACAATATACTTTCTATCTTGACATAATAATTCTTCTCTTAAAATATTTTCGTTCCAAAATTCATCAAAATCTCTTTGTAAATTTTCTTTTATTATTTCTAAATCTTTAATAGTCATCTCAAAAATTTCCATTTTTGTCCCTACTTCTTTATCTACTAATTTATTTTATCGTCTTAAATCGCATTTTAAGCATTTACTTCTTTCATTCTTTCTGCTTGAGATTTTCTTAAGTATATTGGAATCAATTCATCTGCCGTTTTTACTTCATTTTCACAATACTTTCTATATCCAATTATTCCTGCACTTTCAGCTGATTGAATATTATTTTCAGAAAACTTTATATTAGAATTTTTCTCCAATAACATACTTTTAAATTTTATAGCTCCACTTCCACAAACTTGTACATCTGAATATTTATTTATTTTATTAATTACTACTTCTATACTATCTGCTATATAATCTTCTAATAATTTATTTTCTCTGTCAAATATTCCTGCATACACTTGATCATTTCTAGCATCTATTAAAGCTACTTTTATGTTAGTTTCTTTTATATTTTGAGCTAAAACTTCTAATGATGTAACCTCTACAATTTTTATATTATAAACTTCCGCTAAGGCTTTAACAGTTGCTACTCCAATTCTAATTCCTGTAAAAGATCCTGGACCTACTACACAAGATATTAAATCTATTTCTTTTAACTCTATATTATTTCTTTGTAAAATTTCTTCTATAAGAATCATTAAATTTTCAGAATGAGTCATTCCATTATTTAAAGAATTATCATCTATTAAACTTTCATTTTCTAATAATGCTACACCACAAATTTCTGAAGATGTATCTATTGCTAAAACTTTCATATATTACCTCTACTTAATTAAACTCTTCAAATTTTAATATTCTTTTATTTTCATTTACTAAATCTCTATCAAAACTAATTTTTAAGTACTTTTTAGGAAGTGCTTCTTCAATCAATTCGCCCCATTCAATTATGCAAATTCCTTTATCAAAATATTCCTCTCCACCAATTGCATAAAACTCATCTACATCTTCTAATCTATATACATCAAAATGATAAATGTTTATATCATTTTTTTGATACTCATTTACAATTGTAAAAGTTGGACTAGATATTTCATCTTGTAGTCCGAAAAATTCAAGCACTCCTTCTGTAAATTTTGTTTTTCCTGAACCTAAATCTCCAGTAAGTACAATAATATCTCCATTTTTTAATTTACTTGCTACATTTTTAGCTATTTCAATTGTTTCTTCTCCGTGAATTTGAAATTATTTCTTTCATACTTCTCCTTCTATATTTAAAATATCTGAATAAACATCATTTGTTTCTAAAATTGTAGATTGAATGAAATCTATTATTAAGCATTTATTATTTGATAATGTAATTTGTAATTTATCTTTTGTAAGCATATATATATCAGAAATATTTTCTGCTTCATACAAGCTTTCATTTAATATATTTCCTTCATAATCTTTTACAACAATTTTTCCCTCTTCTAAAGCAAGTACAAATTCGTTTTCATAAAAAGCAATATTTCCAATTACCCCTATACTATTTGAGCTAATTTCAAAAATAGTATTATCTTCCATATTATATAAATAATCTACTTTATTTGCATTAAATACTATATATTCTTGATTTAATATACTATCATTTTCCTCACTAAAACCATTAATTATTGCTGATAATTCTAAAGTTTCCATATTAATTTTATACATATTAGAAACTTCATTTTCATCTTTTCCCATAAAAAACATATTTTTCTGAAATTTATCTATTATTAAACTATTTTGAGCAACTTTTATTTCTTCACTTAAAACTGTTTTTCCATTATTTTCATTTATATCATATTCAAAAATTTCTTTTTCTCTTGTTACATAATAAATTTTTTCATCTAATACTTCAAAACCAGCAGCATAATTGTATTCTGCATCTTCAAATACAATTTCTCTTGGATAATTGCTTTTTAATAAATTCAAATTATATACTAATATTTTTGACTTATCTTTATATAATAAATAAGCAAAGCCATTATCAAATGCATAATCTATAAATTCTTTATTATCTTCTTCTAATTTAATTATATTTTCAGATTTACAATCTTTATCTATTTTTACTAAATACCCATCTTTTATAGCAAGACTTTGTATATCATCTAAACTTATATCTTCAACTTTTTCATCATTAACTGATGAAGTTTTTGTAGAATTAGTAGAAGCTTTTTTTATCCCTTTTCCTTTATTTCCACTTACAAACATAATCATTAAAATAAATATAACAATAATAATTACTACACCAATTATAGCAGTCATTTTTATTTTAGATTTATAATCCATACAAAATCCCTCTTTTCAAATATTACATGATAATTATACTTTCAAAAAATCTTTCTTGAAATTCTACAAGTGCATTAATGGCATCTATTGAATATTTTTTACCTTTTGGAACTATTATTAATTTATCATCATTATCATTAGTTCTACGAATTACTGCAATGCATTCTCCTTCAAATGTTTCTATTGCTTCATATATACCTAATACATAGCAGTCTAATTCTTTTCCATCTCCACTTATTGTATTTGGAATATAACCATAATTTACAGGATATAATGAAGTGGGATATTCTGGATGATAAGAACCCATTGGTCTATCAATCTTTACTTTTATTATTTTACCTATATACGATTTTGAATCTACCATAATCTCTCCCTATTTTATTCCAAATATTCTATCTCCTGCATCGCCAAGTCCTGGGACAATATATCCTATATCATTTAAATGTTTATCTATTTTTGCACAATATATTTGAACATCTGGATATGTTTCTTCTAATTTTTTAATTCCTTCAGGAGCTGCTACCAAACATAAAAACTTTATTTTCTTTACTCCATCTTCTTTTATCATTTTTATAGCATCTACAGCTGACCCTCCAGTTGCAAGCATTGGATCTAACAAAATAACTTCTCTATTTTTAATATCTTTTGGAACTTTATAATAATACCTAACTGGTTCTAGAGTTTCTTCATTTCTATATAAACCAATAACTCCTATTTTAGCATTAGGAATAATATTAATAATTCCATCTGACATTCCCATTCCTGCTCTTAATATTGGAATAAAAGCATAATTATCTTCATTCAATCTTTGCACCGTTGTTTTTTCTATTGGTGTTTCTATTTCTACTTCATCTGCCTTAGCATCTTTCATTGCTTCATAACACAAAAACATTGCAATTTCACCAGCAAGTTCTCTAAACTCTTTAGTACCTGTTTTCTTATCTCTCATAATTCCTAACTTATGCTCTATTAATGGATGATTTAATTCAATAGCTTTCATTTTACACCTCCAACTTTCCAATATTTACTCATACATTTTATCAAACATTAGTTTTATTGTCAATCACTTTTAAAAGTTTTTTAAAAAACACTTGATATATAATAAATTATATGTTAAATTATATAAGAATTAAATTTCAAAAAATAATTGCGGGTATAGTTTAGTGGTAGAATCCCATGCTTCCGACCTGGTTGCGCGAGTTCGATTCTCGCTACCCGCTCCATTTTAGAGTAACTTATGAACTTATAAAGGATTTCGCAAGTTTTTTTTAGAAAATATGAAGCAAATTTTAAAAAATCCTTTTCCTATTCCTTGTATTAAAATTTATATAGGACAATTATACAATAAACTTTCCTATTATATAAAAAAGCCTCCTGGTGTGATTTCTCACCAGGAGGCACAGATTTTAGAGAGCTTCTTTTTACTATTCAAACTTTTTTATTTCTTGTATCACTTTTGGATATCTTTCTTTGAACTCACTTACAGAAAATTCTCCTTCAATTAAAAACTCCAAACGTTTTGTACTTTCATTCAATATGATATCATTCTTAATATCATAGAATGAATTACAAACTTTGCCATATCCATCCACATCATACATTACATCTAAAGCATATATCCAAGAGTTACCAGTTGCACCTGAAAATCCACCCCAAGTAACAAATTGGACTTTTGACACCGTTTCTTCATTTAAATCTATTACTTTATGAAGATTTCCTTCATCACTTACAATTGCCATTTTATAATTGCCAGCTTTAGTCTGATATACAATACGTTCACTTGAACCATAATCATTTGGATCAATAATTTTTTTCACGTTTGACGCAATAATGTTATAATCAATACCATTAATGAATATATCATTTGGATTAGATTTACTCCAATTTTCACTTTCTGCAGTAATTAGCAAGTTTATAATATTACCATTCTTATCTATGTATGGTAAGCCATAATATCCTTCGAAATCAACAGTATATCCATAACCATTTTTGCATAATACTACATCTTTTGGCTCAGCTGGCTCTGGTATCTCACCTGTAACCTCTTTACTTAAAAAATTCCAGAAAGTTAACTCATTGCCTTTTAATGTATATGTTCCATTACCAAAAGTCAAAAATATAAAATCTTTTTCTTCATTTGGAACATCCACATTTTCTCCGCCATAAACATACCAATTTTCATTTTGGAAGTGATATTCATAGTATTTTCTTGTATCCCTATCAACCCCTTCCAATATAATTTCTTCATCTTTTCGATAGAGATTATATGGAATAAAAAGCTGTATTTCCTCTTCTTCTCTTTCCTCATTCAAGATAGTTATTATAGATTTTGTCTCATAAATAGATATATCTACTGTCTTTTCAGGAAAGCAATCACTTAAAGGACTAATAACCACTTCTTCTTGAACAAAAATGTCTATTTCTTCAAAGTTATTTTGCCGCTGCCTATAAGTATCTCCATCTAATGGATTAATCTGACACATTACTGATTCCAAACTTTTAGCTCCCGGAAAACGAGAAAATACATTTGGCTCATCCTTTACTGTATCATCTTCTGCTACTGATATCTCTTCTTCGCTCTTATCCTCCTCTGCAATCACATCTATTGCTATTTCAACTTTTTCTATTTCTTCTTCCTTTGGTTCTACCAAACCAGTTGTTTCCTTTGAAGAAGAAAAGCTTTTCATTAACTGACCATTCGAAAATAAGTTGATACACAATAAAACTACTATTACTACCAATGTTGCTTCTAAAATTAAAAATTGCCTTTTGTTCATAAGTTTCTCCTTTTTGCTGTAGTGTTATTAGTTGCAAAAAATTATCTGCCCTCTACTCTCCTTTCTATTAATTTTTTCACAAAAATATATCAATATTATACAAAATTTCTAGTCAAAAGTCAATATTATGTAAATTCATTAATTCTAAAGCTTTACTTTTTATAGATAAATAATTCGAAAGAAAATTGCTCTCGAATTAATATTTTTAATATCTTATAACTATTCCATTCCTAAATATTCTTTAATAGCTATAGATGTATAAGTATTACTATTCATAATATCTTTAAGATACCCTTCATAAACTATTTTACCTCCATTTTTTCCTGCATCTGGTCCCATATCAATAATATAATCCGCATCAATTATAAAATCTAAATTATGTTCAATAACTATAATTGTATTTCCATTATCAATCATCTTTTTCATAACATTTTTTAAAATTTCAATATCTCTTAGATGAAGCCCTTGAGTTGGCTCATCAAAAATATAAATATTGCCTTTTTTTATTAAATATTTTGACATATTTACTCTTTGTACTTCACCACCTGATAAAGTATCCAATGTTTGTCCTAATTTTAAATATTCTAATCCTACATTTTTAAGAATTTCTAGCCTTTCTTTTATATCTTTATCTTCAAAAAAATTTAATGCTTCCTCAATTGTCATCTCTAAAACATCATTTATATTTTTTCCTTTATATAAATATTTTAAAACTTCCTCTTTATATCTCTTACCCTGACATATTTCACAAACTTGTTTAACATCTCCTAAAAAATGCATATCCATTTTTATACTACCTGTTCCATTACAATTTGGACAAGCGCCTGTCGAATTAAAACTAAATTCACTAGATCTTACTTTATTTTCTTTTGAAAATAGATCTCTAATAATATCAAATATCTTAGTATAAGTAGCAACATTGCTTCTACTATTTAATCCAATGTTTTCTTTACCAATTTTAATAAGTTTGTTGTCATTATTAATTAAATACCTAATTAAAGACGATTTACCGCTTCCTGAAACACCTGTTATACACGTTAATATATTTAAAGGTATTTTTACATCTAAATTTTTAATATTATTGATGTTTATTCCCTTTACTTCATAAAAATTCTTTATTTCTTTTGCTTGACTAGAAATTACTTTTCTATTTTTTAAATATTTTCCAGTAACAGATTTAGAATTATCAATTATCCCACTAACGTTCCCATTATAAATTACTTCTCCACCATTAATTCCTGATTCTGGCCCAATATCAATAATATTATCAGCACTACTAATTATCTTTCTATTATGCTCAACTACAATAGCAGTATTATTATTAGAAACAATATTTTTAATAGATTTAATAATTTTATCTACATCCCTGCTATGAAAGCCTAAGCTTGGCTCATCCATTATATAAACTAACTCATTTAAAGTATTATTCATACTTTTAGCTAATTTAATTTTTTGAGCTTCACCACCTGATAAAGTTCCAACACTTCTATTTAAAGTTAAATATCCTATTCCTAAATCAATTAAATTTTTCAAATCTTTCTTCATCTTAGATATAATCTCACTTGCTTCAGCATTATTAATAGTTAAAATAAAATCATATAAGTCCACTATCTCTAAATTTAATAAATCTTTTAAACTCTTATTATGCACTTTAACTGACAAAGCATCTTCATTTAATCTTGAACCATAACATAACGAACATTTATCTTCTTTAAAAAATTCTCTATCATACTCATTTATTTGTAATCCTCTTGAATCTGATTGCCTTTTTAATAATCTGCTAATTATTCCTTCATAAGACCAATTTTGTACAAATCCTTCATTTTGATTCATAAAATTAGTAGGTTCTTTATAAAGAAGTAAATCTAATTCTTCTTGAGAATAATCTTTAAGTTTCTTATCCATATCAAAATAACCTGTTGACTTTTGAATATTAAAATATCTTGAGTCAATTTTCCAAGTTCTATGCTTAATAGCACCTTCATTTAATGATAAATTAAAATCAATTAATTTTGATAAATCAACTATTAATTCAACACCTAACCCTCCACATTTTTTACAAGCACCTTTTGATGTATTAAATGAAAAATAACTACTATCATAAATTGGATAACCAATTCTAGAATAAAGCAAACGTAAATATGTATAAATTTCTGTATAAGTACCAACTGTACTTCTAGGATTCGTTCCAAGTTTTCTTTGTTCAACCAATACACAAGGTGACAAATTATCGATTTTTTCAACATTTGGTTTACTTAATTTTGGTAAATTCTTAACAATATAAGTTGATAAAGTTTCATAAAAAGAGGTTTGAGCCATTGCATATATACAATCAAAAACTAATGATGATTTACCACTTCCTGAAACACCTGTAATAACATTAAATTTATGTTTATCTATTTCAAGTGAAATGTTTTTTAGATTATTTTCTTTTGCACCAACTATTTTAATTTTATTAAAAGATAATTTTTCTTCATCAATATACAATTTAAAACCTCCTAATATAATTATGTATAAAAACTATTCTAAAATATCATTTTTCTATGCACATTATAACATATTACAATTAAATCTACAATTTTTATTATTAATATTTTCAAAACCTGTAAAAACCTATCAAATTTGTTTTATTAGTTCAAATATGAAATACCTCCAGAAAAAATTTTAGGAGGTAAACAATGAATACTGATAAAGAATGGATTAAAAAACACCTGGAAATTTGTTATTATGAAGTGGAAGACATCACTTACTTAGGCTATGAAGAAGTTACCAAAAATTACGAGCGGTTATATCTTGCTAAACTAAACTTTTTTGGAGAAACAGTAGAACGTATCGTTTTTAAGCATGGCTATTGCTTAGATATGATATCCAAAAACCTTCAGATAAAAGATATGCTTGGAAATTCAGACCATTTAATTTTTCCAAAAGCCAATAAGCAAAAAATCAAGTTTGCAAATCATCTTCCTATAAGCAGAAATACTACCGAAAATCCTGATATCGATCCTGATATGGTGATATTTTTTGAAGATTATGTACTTGTAAGAGAGCACTTCTTCCAAGGAGATCATCTTCTTCAGGTAGCAGTCTTGATAAGGTCTGATGAACCTTTAGCTTGTTTTAATTATGAAAAATATGGTCTCTACACTTTAGCATCTTATACAAAATTAAGCGAACCTGTATAATCGTATAATCCATTTTTAACACATCAATAAAGTGGTAGAATACTCTCTACCACTTTAGCTCTTTTATATTTCTAGATTTTTAGCACATCTAGCACATATTGTTGGATGTACTTCATTCATCCCAACTGTTGTAGAATTTAGTTCAAGTGAAATTTTGTTTTCACAAAATTTCTCATGTGCTATTCTACTTTATACTTCTAAATTCTTAGCACATCTAGCACATATTGTTGGATGTACTTTATTTTCTCCTACCGTAGTAGAATAGCACCAGCATCTTTCACATTTTTCTCCTTCTGCTTTTGAAACTTTAACTCCAAGTCCTACCTCTACATCTTCATTTCTTCTATTTTCATGAACCTCTACTTCTGATACTATAAATATTTCTTTTAATAATTCTTCTTTTCCAGCTAAGAAATTATATTCTTCTCCCTCTACAAAAAGATCAACTTTTGCTTCTAGAGAAAGTCCTATTTCTTTGTTTGCTCTTGCAACTTCAAGTTTTTTAGAAACTTCATCTTTAACCTTTATTAGTTTATTCCATTTCATTTCTATTTCTGGATTATTATATTCTTCTTTTACTTTAGGATAATAGTCAAGCATAACACTTTCCAAATTCTCTCCTTCTCTATGTGGCATATGTTTCCAAATTTCTTCTGCTGTAAATGCTGTCATTGGAGCCATTATTCTAACTAAACTTGATAATATTTCATACATAGTAGTTTGAGCAGCTCTTCTTTCTATTGAATCTGGTTTTGAAGTATATAATCTATCTTTTATTATATCTAGGTAAAATGCACTCATATCTACAACGCAGAATTGATTTAAAGCACGATATGCACCATTAAATTCATATTTATCATATGCTTTTGTACAATCATCAATTAGTTTATTTAATTTAACTAAAGCCCATTTATCAATTTCTTGTAAATCTTTATATTCTACTGGTTTATTTACATCAAAATCTGAAATATTTCCTAAAATATATCTTGCTGTATTTCTTATTTTTCTATAAACTTCACTAACTTGTTTCATAATATTTTCAGAAACACTAATATCAGATGTATAATCAGATGCTAGAACCCAAAGTCTTATTATATCTGCACCATATTTATTTATAACTTCTTGAGGTTCTATTCCATTTCCTATTGATTTTGACATTTTTCTTCCTTGTTCATCTACAGTATATCCATGTGTTATAACCTCTTTATATGGTGCTTTACCTTTTGTTGCAATTGAAGTTAAAAGTGAAGATTGAAACCATCCTCTATATTGGTCACTTCCCTCTAAATATAAATCTGCTTCTGGAAGTCCACGCTCTGCTAGAACTGACTCGTGTGTTGATCCTGAATCAAACCAAACATCCATAATATCTGTTTCTTTCTTAAACTCTGTACATCCACACTCTGAACATTTAGCTCCATCTGGCATTAATTCTTTTTCTGATAAATCAAACCACGCATTTGTACCTTTTTCTTTTACTATTTCTTGAACTTTCTTTAGAGAATCTTCTGTTACATATTCTTTTTCGCATTCTTTACAATAGAAAATTGGAATTGGTACACCCCAAGTTCTTTGACGAGATATACACCAATCATTTCTATCTTCAATCATTTTAGTTATTCTTTCTTCTCCCCAAGCAGGAATCCATTTTACAGTTTTTACAGCATCTAATGTTGGCTTTCTAAAACCGGTCAACAGATGCAAACCATTGGCTTGTAGCTCTAAATATAATAGGTTTTTTACATCTCCAACAATGTGGATATGAATGATTTACTTCTTGTTTAGCAAGCAATAAATTATTTTCTTCTAACCATTTTACTATTTCTTTATTAGATTTAGCATAATACATATCTTTAAAAGGTCCACTACCATCTCCTCTTTGAACACCTTTAGCATCTACTGTAACTACTATTTCTAAGTCATTTTTCAATCCACAAAGATAATCTTCTTTACCATATCCAGGAGCTGTATGAACCGCACCAGTACCTGTTTCTAATTCAACTAAAATAGTATCATCACTACCTAAAACTACCTTAGAATCTCTGTCTAAAAATGGATGTTTACAAATTACTCCTTCTAAATCTTTTCCTACAAATTCTTTTTCAATTTTATATTCTTCTATTTCAGCAACTTTCATAACTTTTTCTACTGTTTCAGTTGCCATTATTAATTTTTCTTTTCCTGTATTTACTAAAGCATATTTAAATTCTGGATTTATTGTTATACCCATATTTCCTGGTAAAGTCCAAGGTGTTGTTGTCCATATAACAAAATATGAATTAGTTTCATCAAATAAATTTTTAGAATTCTTTACTGGAAATTTCACATATGCTGTTATAGAATTAACATCTTTATATTCAATTTCAGCTTCTGCTAAAGCTGTTTCACAATCAGTACACCAGTATACTGGTTTTAACCCTTTATAAATATATCCTTTTTTATACATATCTGCAAAAACACCAATTTGTTTTGCTTCCATTTGAGGTTGATATGTTATATATGGATGATCCCAATCTCCAAGGACCCCTAAACGTTTAAATCCTTCTGTTTGCACATCTTTATATTTTGATGTAAATTCCTTACAAGTATCTCTAAACTTTGTAACTGGAATTTCATCTCTGTTTAAACCTAATTTTTCAATTGCTTTTTTTTCTGTTGGCATACCATGTGTATCATATCCTGGTACATAAGGTGTATAAAAACCTTGTAAATTTTTATATCTTACTATAGTATCTTTTAAAATTTTATTTAATGCGTGTCCTATATGAATTTCTCCATTTGCATATGGTGGTCCATCATGTAGTACAAATGACTTCTTTCCTTCATTTTTTTTAAGCATTTTTTCATACAACTCTTGTGTAAATTTCTCTTTTTGAATTTTTGGTTCATTCTCTGGTAGATTTCCTCTCATTGGAAAATCTGTTTTTGGCAAATTCAAAGTTGAGCCATAATCTTTTTTCTCTTCACTCATTTTTCATATCTCCTTTACTTTTAATACAAAAAAGCACTTCATCCTATAAAGGACGAAATGCTCCGCGTTACCACCTTAATTAAAAAAGCACTAAACTTTTTTCACTCTAAATTCTTTTAACGCAAGAAATACGAATTACCTTACTTATTTATTTTCAAGTAATTAGCTCCAAGGTGATAATAAATAATCTATTTTCTTACTGAAATTTCACCAAATTCTTTCAGCTCTCTAAAAGTTTTACTATTATTTACCGCGTCCTCTTCTTTGCTTTTAATATATGTATTATAATACAATGAAATTAATAAATTGTCAAGGCTTATATTAACCCTTTCAAACTAGCTAATTTTATTATTAGCTCTACTGCATTATCAACTCCTATTTTAGAAGTATCTATACATAAGTCATACTCTTCTTTTGCTCCCCATTTTCCATCAGTATAATAATTATAATAACTTGCTCTTTCTTTATCCATTTTTCTAATTATTTTTACAGCTTCTTTTTCATTTAATCCTGCATATCTAACTTTTCTTTGAACTTTAAACTCTTCATCAGATGAATATACAAATATACTTAAAACATTTTTCTTATTTTTTAATATTGAATTTGCACATCTTCCAATTATTACACAAGATTCTGTTTCATATAATTCTTCTATTGCCTTTGCTGTTTTTAAGAAAAACTGTTCATTTGTTGGAAGTTCTGTTAATGAATTAACACTATCTGTCATTGCCATTGAAGCCATAGCCATTGTATACCAAAAACTTTTCTTTTGTTTCTCATCTACTTCTTCCAATAAATCAATATTTATATTATTATCTTCTGAAACTTTCTTAGCTAATTCTTTATCATATAATTTTATATTTAATTTTTTAGAAAGTTCTTCTGATATATATCTTCCACCACTTCCATTTTCTCTACCAATTGTAATTACAAAACTCATTTAATTAATTCCTCCTCTTTAAATTTCTTTTTTTCTTCTTCGTCATTATTTTTAATAATATTTTTAAGCATTTTGACTTCTAATATCAATAATATAACCGCTATTGTAAAAGCTGTAAAGTCTGCCAAAGGTCCAGCATATAAGACTCCTTTAACTCCAAAGAATTTTGGAAGTATTATCATTGCAGGAATTAATATTAAAATTTGTCTTGATAAAGATATAATTGTAGATTTTATAGGTTTTCCTATTGCTTGGAAGAATATTCCTGATAATATTTGAATTGAATTAAGCATTGTAAATATTAAGAATATTCTAAAGCAAAGTCTTGCAAATTCATTATATTCTGCTGATTCTTTACTTCCAAATAAATTAATTACTACTTGAGGACAAAGCTGGAATATTAAAGTTGAAATTAATGTAATAACTAGACTTACTCTTATCATATACTTTAAAGTCTCCAGCACTCTCTTATATTGTTTTGCTCCATAATTAAAACCGAACTATTGGTTGACTACCAACTGCAATTCCTAAAACTATTGAATTTACAATCTGATTCATTTTCATAACTATTCCAAGAACTGATATTGGTATATCTGAACCATATTTTGAACTTGCACCATATATTTTTAAACTATTATTCATGACTATAATAACACATGTTATCGCTACTTGAGTTATAAAACTTGAAACTCCTAAGCTCATAACTTTTTTCATTGTTTTAAATTTAGGTTTAAAACTTTCTTTATCTAAGTCAACAGATTGAAATTTTTTTATATATCTAACAGAAAATATAAATGAAACAATTTGCCCTATTATTGTAGCTAAAGCTGCTCCTTTAACTTCCCAATGTAAAATAAATATTGCTATTGGATCTAAAATCATATTTAATATAGCTCCAACTAACATTACTTTCATCGCTTCTTTTGGATTTCCATCTGCTCTTATCATTGAATTTATAGCATTACCTATCATAAAAAATGGAAGGCCTATAATTATAATCATCATATAATCTTTAGAAAACTGATATGATTTTTCAGTAACTCCAAAAATATGTAATAATTGCTCATTAAAAATTAATCCAAATATTAAAAATAATACGCCTAAAATACTAACTAAAGTTATACTATTTCCTATACCATTTTTTGCAGCTTTCTTATCATTTTTTCCTAAATTCAAACTCATATATGCAGCTGCTCCATCACCTATCATTAAAGAAAAAGCAAGTGAGATTACTGTTAATGGAAAGACTACATTTGTTGCTGCATTTCCAATAAATCCGAACTCCTTGACCTATAAAAATTTGATCTACAATATTATATAAAGAACTTACTAATAGTGATACTATACAAGGCACACTAAACTTCTTTATTAATTTAGAAATTTTTTCAGTTCCTAAAATATTTTTTTCTGATGTTTCCACACTACTCCCCTTTCACTCTATTTATTTTTTAGTTAACTATATTAGTTTATACCTTTTTTTAGACAAAAGTCAAGTCATTTTTGCAAAAAACAAAAGCACTTTTGCAGGTTAGTCAAACATATGACACACTTTATTATAAAATATAAGGATGCTTTTTACTTTATACTTAATATTCCTTGATATTCTAATAATTTTGAACTTTTTTGAAGTTTCAATCACTCCAAATTTGAAAGAATATTTTATTACGCATTGTCTATATTTTACTTTCTGTGTTATATTTAAGTAGTATATTATTATGCTTAAAAATAAGTAAAAGATAGATTTCTATTAACTCTTTTAAAGAAAATCTATCTTTTTTATTCTAATTCTATTTATAACTAATTACTTAACTGATATTTACTCATCCAATATCCTGTAAGTTGTACACTTCCGTCATCTCCCCAAGTAAATGCTTCTGGTATTTTATATCCTGCTTCTGTCTCTGTTCCTTTTCCAGTTATAAATTTTATTATTGTTCTTTGATTTACTGTATCTAAAGTATATTGATATCTTGGTATCCATACAAAATATGATGTATTTGTTGCTTCTACTATTTGTCCATTTTCCACTCTTCCATCTGTTACTACTATATTGGCCCATTTTCTTGCTCCATAGTCATACCAATCTTCTGGGCTATTACTTCCATCATTTTTTATTTTATCTCCAATTTTCATATTTCCTTCATTATCATATAATACATAATATGTCATATCTGCATTATATCCTGTTAAATCTGGTTTATTTGCTCCTACTGTTTCTATTTTCTTTGTTGTTGCTGCTACATATTCATTTGTTTCTCT